>CAYZLP010000031.1:7848-15920 GCA_964478635.1 uncultured Caldilineaceae bacterium | reverse complement strand
GACACCCCGGCTGTGACCGTGGGCCGTGTCGATCGCGACGGCATCCACGCCGGCCTCGATGAGCACCTCGGCCCGGGCAAGACCGGCCTCGCCCACCCCGATGGCGCCGGCAACCAGCAGCCGGCCCCGTTCGTCCTTGGCGGCCGCAGGATAGTCCTGGCGCTTGAGAATATCTTTGTAAGTAATCAGCCCTTTGAGATAGCGATGCTCATCGATCAAGGGCAATTTCTCGATGCGATAGCGGTGCAGGATCTCCTGGGCTTCTTCCAGCGTGGTGCCGATCTGGGCCGTGATTAGTTCATCCGTGGTCATGTAGTCCGAAATCGGGCGTTCGTAGTCGGTGGCGAAGCGCACGTCGCGGTTGGTCAAGATGCCGAGGAGGCGGCCATCAGCGTCGGTGATGGGCACGCCGCTGATGTGGTAGCGGCTCATGACGGCTTCGGCATCGGCCAACGACGCATCGGGCGCCAGCGTTACCGGATCGACGATCATGCCGCTCTCGCTGCGCTTGACCTTGTCGATTTCCTCCGCCTGATCCGCAACGCTGAGGTTGCGGTGCAGCACGCCCAGGCCGCCCTGGCGAGCCAGGGCAATGGCCAGATCGGCTTCAGAGACCGTATCCATGGCCGCGCTCAATACAGGAATGTTCAAGGGAAGCTTGGGATGCAAGGGATGGCTGATATTGACCTCCGAGGGCAGCACCTCGGCATACCCCGGCGTGAGCAAGACATCGTCAAAGGTCAATGCCTCCTTGGAAAAGCGATCGGCGACCTGTTCAACGAGTTTACCGTTAGTCAATTCCGACCCCAGGCGGGGTTCTTGCGCGGAAACCATGGACATAAGCGTAACCTCCATGAGCGAAAAGCAGCGTCTTCTCGCTATTCTACCATCGCGGCGAATCAGGACCAACATTTCAGGACCTAACCAGCCGATTCCGGCGATGGCTACGGGCACTTTGCCACAAAATTGAGACGTTCGGTCAAGAATCCCTCTCCAGGTGAAGGATTTGCGGTCATAGAACGATTGCTATATCGAGGCAAATTGTGCGAAGATGGCGCTATGCCGTGCAATACTCCCTTCATTGTGACCTGCCACCAAATCGACATCGACAACGCAAGGTGGCGCTTCGATATCGAGCTAACTACCACGCCGTGCCACAAAACGACGGTTCGATCGAGAACCCCAAAACCATCACGCATGTTTCAAAAAGCGTGCGAGGAAAATTAGACCATGACGAATCGCTCGAAATCTTGCAAGGCCTGTCCCGGACGAATTCGGCTCTCTTGGGCTGCAGTTTGGGCGCTGGCCCTTATCCTCTTGATGTCGGGGTCGCTTCTGGCGGCCGGTGACACAGTTGTCTCGCCGGGAAATCTGCAGGGCTGGACGACTCAACAAGAGACGCCGAATGGCGAAGCAAGCTTCGTCGTCGGTCCGCCTACTCCACCGGCCGGTGGCGGCAGCATCCGCTTGCAGACCGATGCTACAGGCGCCGTCGTCGTCCAGACCCAGTCCTTTGCCGGCACGCGCCTGGACGCGATCGAAGCGCTTTCTTACCACACATACAGAGTGAACGGCGATACCGATCGAACCATTGCGCTGGTACTCTGGATCGACAACGATGATACCGACAGCGATGCCAGCGCCAAGGCCCAGGTCATTTTTCAACCCGGACTCGTGGGTACGGTCAACAACACCCAGTGGCAAGGCCCGTGGGATGCCCAATCAACTGCGGGGTGGATTGTCGATCCGGTGGGTCCGACGGGCTGCACCGCGGCCACGCCCTGCTCGTTGGCGGACCTGCTTTCCGCACTGCCCGATGCCGCGATTGCTGGCGACGGTGGCCGCATGGCGCTGCGCGCGGCCGGGTCCGGCGGGATCGGACTGAACGCCTTTGCCGATGCCCTAACGATCAAGATTAACGGAACCTCCACGACCTTCGATTTTGAAGCGGAGCAGTGCACCACGGTTTGTTATGTCGACTCGGTCAACGGCGACGACACCTTCAGCGGCAAGACGCCGTCCGAACCCAAACGCACCATCGGGGCCGCGGTCGCCCAAGTGAGCGCCGGCGGTGAGGTGATCGTGGCCAGCGGCTTCTATCCCGAATCCGCCATCACCCTCGATAAGGCGGTCAGCGTCATCGGCGTCAGCCGGCTCAACACGCTGGTGGACGGGGGCGGCAGCGACATCTTTGTCGTGCGCACCGGCGATGTCGCGCTGCAGGGACTCACCCTGCAGAACGGCACGCGCGGCGTGCGCGTGGTCGAGGCGGCCAGCCCGATCGATGGCGTCGCATTGAGCGCCCTGCGGGTACGCAACCAGAGCATTGCCGGGGTTGAGGTTAGCGCCAACACGATGATCGCCGGACTGTCGGTCAGCGACAGCCTCTTGCTCAACAACGCCAGCGGCATAAAGCTTGAAAACACGGCCAAAGTCAATGGCCTCACGATCCTGCGCAGCACGGTCGAAGGCGCAGCAACCGGCCTGCAGCAGAGCAACGGCGGCGCCGACGGCGCGCTGCGCAACCTGCTGATTGACCAGACGAGCTTCAGCAACAACACGGTCGCGGCCATCTCGGTGGAGGAATTGGCAGACGCCACAATCAAAGGGAGCATGTTCGAGGGCAACGGCAAGGGCATCGTGGTCGACAAGCTCTCCATGACCTCCGGCCAGAGCGCCGGCAACATCACGGTACGCGACAATACGTTTCAGGGACAGAAGAATGCCGCCATGGAAATCGGGGTCCGGGGCAGCGGCTTGAGTGCGCCACTTACCATTGAGGACAACGAATTCACCCAGGCGGTTACCCTGCTGAACGCCACCACTTCCTTGGTCAAGGTACAGTTGGGCGCAGGCTTCACCCACGCTGCCATCACCGTAACGGGCAACCGCTTCACCCTCTCCGGCGTTCGTCCCGGCGGCGTGGCTGCCGTTCACGGGTTGCAGCTGGGCGGCAGCCTGGACGGCGTCACGGTCGATCAGAACACCTTCGTGGGCGGATCTGTCGGCAGCGCCGTCGATACGCCTGCAACGTCCGCCGTCTATGTGCAGAGCAACGACGCGACCTTCGGCGCGCTGGATCCCGCGACTGCCATCGACATTCTGCGCAACGACATCGGCGGCTTTGAGAATGGCATCGCCGTTTACGACAGCGTGGCGCAGGCATATGGCGGCCTGGCCGCGGACGCCGACGTCACGGCCCAGGGCAACAACCTCACGGGCAATGCCCAGTTCGGCGCCATCGCCGGTGCGGGCAGCCCGTTGCTGGCCCTGCGCAACTGGTGGGGCAATGCGTCCGGTCCTGCCGGGGACGGCCCCGGGAGCGGCGATGCGGTGAGCGCCAACGTGATCTACTGTCCGTGGCTGGATGGCCCGGCGCCGGATGGCAGTCCCATCACGGCCAGCGGCGGCTTTGCCACGACCAGCACCGACGGCCATCAAACCCAATATTGCACGATCGAGGAAGCCCTCTTCGCCTCGCAGGGTACGGCCCAGACGGTCCTCGTTTCGGAGGGAACCTGGCCGCCCGAAACCTTTGGCCGCAACTACGCCGACTCGCCGAACGTCACGATCCGCAGCGCAGGGGAGCGGGCCAACACGGTCCTCACTGGCGTTACCTTGACCGGCGCGACCTTTACTGGTCTGACATTCGATGGCTTGACGCTCACGGGCGCAGGCGGGACGCCGGAGAAGCCCTACGCGGTCGTCATCGACTGGACGGGCAGCTATACGGGTCTTGCGCTGACCAACAACCTCTTCGATGGCGGCAACGTTGCCAATCGGGGCGCGATCTTCGTCAATTCACCGGCCAATGACACGCTGATCGCCGGCAATCGCTTCCAGAACTACGCGGCCACTCAGAGCGCAGTACCGGCCCTGATTACGCTGGGCACCCAGGGAGGCGAAGCGGGCAATGGGCTGACCATCCGCGCCAACGATTTCCCCGCCCTTCCCCATGTGAAAGCCATCGACATCTTCCGGTGGGGCGAAATCACCATTGAGGGCAATCAAATCCAAGGGGCGCGGCTCAGTGTCGGAGCACCGATCGGCTTTTCCGGCACTTCTCTGGGCCTGACGCAGGTCATCAGCAATCAGCTCGCGCTGGCAGGCGACGCCATCGGCATCGAGTTACTCAATCTGAATGCAACCGCCACCGTCGAAGAGAATCGCATCTCCGGCGCCCAGACGTGCGTCGACGCCCGGGGCGTCGCTACGCTACAGATGACAGACAATACGCTCACAACCTGCAGCGCCACGGGCCTCCTCTTCGGCGCGGCAGACGTGACGCCGGTCAGCGCGACCATCGAGAGCAACACCTTCATTTCCGGACCGGTAGGCATCGAGAACACCTCATCCCTCACGCTGGATGTCTGCAGCAACTTCTTCCAGAATGTTACGACGACGACGGTCGCCAATCCCGGCACGTTCACGCCCTGCCCGGTCATCATCGAGAAGTTCGAGGATCTGAACCGCAACGGCGAACGCGACGAGGGTGAACCGGGTCTGGCCGGCTGGGAATTCACCGTGACGCAAGCTGGCCAGACGGTCGCCACCGCGACCACCGACGCCGCGGGCGTGATTACCCTGCCCGACATAGGCTCGGGCGATTACGAGGTCTGCGAAACGCTGCAGCCAGGGTGGATCAACACCACGGAACTCTGCCAGCCGCTAACGGCCGGCCCGGGCCGGGCCAATCTGCTCCGCTTCGGCAACGTCATGACCGGACGCATCGTCATCACCAAGGAAGCGAATCCGGCCGACGGCAGCGCTTTTGACTTTGAGACCAACATCCCGGGCGCAGAGGGCGGTTTCACGCTCTACGGGTTGCCGCAAGACAGTTCCGAGATTTCGGTGACGCTGCCAATCTCGGCGAGCAACATCATTACCTTCGAAAATGTGCCCACGGGCATCTTCACCGTGACGGAGACGGTTCCGGAACGCTGGATGTTGACCGAGTTGACCTGCGTTGACCCGACCGACGACACCATCGTCAATCGGGAACGGGCGACCGCTCGAATTGCCGTCACCAATGGCGAAACGGTTGCCTGCACCTACCGCAATCAAGCGGCCGCCGGCATCGCCATCGTCAAAGAGACGCGGCCGGGCGGACTCGTCGGGCCCTTCGTTTTCGAAGGCGATCTCCAGGGCAGCATCAGTCACGGCGGGCGCATTGCGCGCAGCGGCATACCGCCCGGCACGTACCAGGTGCGGGAAGTCAATTTGCCGACCGGCTTCAGCCTCAGCGAGATTCGTTGTGACGACGAAGACAGCAGCGGCGATCTGGCCACGGGCACGGCCAATTTCACGGTCGAACCGGGTGAGTTCGTGACCTGTACCTTTGTCAACACGCTGGTTGGGATCGACGCTACGCCTGCGGTAAAGGTGTCGGAGGAAGGCGACATCGGCGTCTACAGCATTACGCTGGCCGTGGCGCCCCGCGCGCCGGTCACGATTTCGGTCGTGCCGGACGATCAGGTGACAACTTCGCCCCAGGTCGTAGTCGTAACGCCGGCCGACTGGAACGGGCCCCATCTGGTGACCGTAGCGGCCGTGGACGACGGCGAGGTCGAATCGCCGCCGGGCACGGTTCATTCCGGCCTGATCCGCCACGAGGTCACGAGCGAGGATCCCTATTACGACGGCATTGTCATGCGCGACGTGGTGGTGGCCATCGTCGACAACGACTATCCCGGCATCATCGTCGATCCTACGCAGCTGGCGCTCGTCGACGCAACCGAGCCGATGACCTACTCGGTCCAGCTTGCCTCAAGACCGGACGATGCCGTGGCTATCGGCATTGAGCCTGGTGCGGGGCTGGAAACGCTGCCAACTGCTTTGCTCTTCACGCCGGATAATTGGAACGATCCCCAGACGGTCCTGGTCCTGGTCGACAGTCCGGAATCCTTCGTGCTCGGCGAGATCTTGCACACGGTGCGCAGCACGGATTCCATCTATGACGGAATCGACGCTTCCTCCGTGGTTGTCACGCAAGAGCGGCTGAACCCGCGGCTGTTCTTGCCGGTCATCGCCAAATAGGCATGTCCCGATGCCGCGCTGCGCCCTGGCGGCGCGACATCGCAAGCAACCAGTTCCCCGCTTCAATCGGCTCCAGCAGAAGCAGCAACCGCTTCTGCTGGAGCCATACCGTTTCCCGGCTTTGGGGCGGACTTCCGGGAAGGGGTCAAGTGCAGCGTCGCAAACGCTGATTCTTTTGACCCCTTCCCGGAAGTCCGCCCCGCTTCTGAATCGATCCATGCCCCAATACGACATTGCCACGACCGCCACTCCGTGCGACAATAGGGCGCATGAGCGACCTGGGCGAAGACCACTTGGTCAGGCGAATGAAAGAGGCGCTGACGCGTCTGCGGCTGCTGCCGGAAGCGACCGTCACCAAGGTTGAGGAAGATACGACGGTCGATGCCCGGGAGTCGGTGCGTCAACTGTCGCGCAACCGCGTAGCGGCGCTTCTGCGCCAACTGCGCGCGGTCCATGGCTTCAGCTATGAACAGGTCAGCGAGCAGACCGGGCTTTCGCAGCAGACGCTCTTCGATCTAGAGTACAAAGATCGCCGCCTTACCCTGGATGAATTGGGACGTCTTGCCCGCTGCTACCAGGTGAGCCCGGGCGATATCCTGGGCATTGAGTTGGATGAACCGTAAGGAACCGCGTAACCATTCAGCCATCGGTCCGATAGAACGCGGATTGAGCGGATTTGGCGGATTTCCGCTGATCGATCTGGATGAAAATCCGCGTTCTATTTTGGCCAGGCTACATAGACAGGATGCAATTTCGGATGCCAGCAGAACGTCAACCGCCCGGTCCCGGCCAGGAGTCGGTGTGGGATTATCCCCGTCCACCGCGCCTGGAAGCCAGTTCGGCACGCGTCCGGGTCGTCTTCAACGATGTCGTCATCGCCGATACCCAACGCGCGCAACGCGTGCTGGAGACGAGCCACCCGCCAGTCTACTATCTACCGCCGGAAGATATTCGCATGGAGTATCTGCACGCAACCGAGCAGCGCACCTTCTGCGAGTTCAAGGGTCAGGCCAACTACTATACTGTACAAGTCGACGGCAAGCGGGCGGAAAATGCCGCCTGGTTTTACCCGAATCCCACCGGGCGCTTTGCGTCAATCACCGATTACGTCGCCTTCTACCCGTCACGCATGGACGCTTGTTATGTCGACGACGAGCTTGTGCAGGCCCAGGCGGGCGATTTCTACGGCGGCTGGATCACCGCTGCGATTGTAGGTCCATTCAAAGGCGGTCCCGGCACATGGGGTTGGTGATCGCCGGCGCCGGCAGCTGAGCAAAGACCGCCATGCACTCATTTCTGGAACGCAGCGGGATTCTCCCTACCATTCGTCTCTTTCGGCGCGCGGCCGGCGATTTCGGCAGCGACGGCGCGGGCTCTATGGCGGCTGCCCTGGCTTTCCACACGACCATTTCGCTGGTGCCGCTGCTGCTCATCTTCATCAATCTGGCCGGCCTCTTCTACCCCGATGAGATCGTCGACGGCCAGGTCGTAGAACAAGCCCAAACCTACATCGGCACGGAGGCAGCCCAGCTTGCCGAGGACGTCCTGAAGCAAAACCAATCGCTGCTGCGCTCGGATGAGTTTAGCTGGACGCTCTTCTTCACTGCCATTATCACGGGCCTGACGCTCTTCTATTTTGCGGCCGGGATGTTCCATCAGTTGAAGGTATCGCTCAACGCCATCTGGGGCGTGCGCTCCACCTACGTCCCTACCTTTCGCAGCGGCATCATCTATTTTGTGATCGACCGGCTCTTCGCCGGGCTGATGGTACTCGGCGTGAACGTGTTCTTGATCTTCCTCATTCTCTTTTCCGCCATCCTGGCGACCTCGGAGGTGGTGCTGGTTGCTTTTTGGCCGGGAATTCAACCCTATTTGCCCTATTTGCACATTGCGGTGTCACCCTTTTTCGTGGTGGTGCCCTTTGCCCTGATCTACAAATATCTGCCTGACGCCAGCGTGGTCTGGCGCGACGTATGGATCGGCGCTGCCGTCACGTCTGTGCTCTTTGCCCTGGGCACGCGCCTGATCGGCATCTA
>CAYZLP010000031.1:0-7748 GCA_964478635.1 uncultured Caldilineaceae bacterium | reverse complement strand
AATGACAGCCATTCAAGGATTAACGGATCAAGAAGCAGAAGCACGCCGTGCGCAAGGCATGGGCAACGACGTGGAGTTGAAGACGAGCCGGACCTACGGCGAGATCATCCGGCGCAATCTCTTCAACTTCGTGCATACGGTCCTTTTCATCATCGGCGCCATCTTTATCTTGATGGGCCGGTGGGGCGACGCCTTCAACAGCGCCGGCCTCATCCTGCTGAACGTGGCCATCGGCGTCTTCCAGGAGATTCGGGCCAAGCGCAAGCTGGACGAAATTGCCCTCCTCACCCGCCCCAAGATCAGCATCATGCGCAACGGCGAAGAGCGCTCCGTCGATCCCGCAGAGATTGTCAAAGGCGATGCCATCGTCATCCGTCCCGGCGATCAGCTGGTGGTCGACGGACCGATCCTCGAAGGCGTCGTGGAGATGGACGAATCCTTGCTCACGGGTGAGTCGGACGCGGTCAAGAAGACGGTGGATGATGAATTGCTGTCGGCCAGCTTCTGCCTGACCGGCACGGCAATCTATGAAGCGCAGAAAGTCGGCAACGAGAGCTTCGCCAGCCGGCTCACCGAATCGGCCCGGGAGGTCAAGGTTGAGAAAACGCCCCTCCAGCGTCAGGTTGATTACGTCATACGGCTCCTGTCGCTCATGGCCATGTTCTTCTTGCTGCTCCTCTTCCTGGCCTCTCAGGTCCATCCGGAGATTCCCTTTTTGCGGAGCGTTCAGGTCGCGGCCGTGCTCATGGGCTTGATTCCCGTGGGGCTTTTCTTCATTACCATCGTCTCCTACGCCCTGGGCGCGGTGCGGCTCATCGATGCCGGCGCGCTCATTCAGGAGACGAACGCAGTCGAGTCGCTGGCCAACGTGGACGTGCTCTGCACGGACAAGACCGGCACCCTCACGGCCAACCGGATCGAGTACCGGTCGCTCGTACCCCTAAACGGCCTCGAGGAGGCGGAAGTGGCCGCGGCGCTGGGCGATTTTGCCCACAGCGCCTCCGTCACCAACGCGACGAGCGACGCCCTGGTCAAGGCATTGCCCGGCGCAAGCCTCCCGCTGGTCGACGAAGTGCCCTTTTCGTCAGCCCGCAAATGGAGTGCGGAATCCTTCGCCACGGAGATGCGGCGGGGCACATACGTCATGGGTGCGCCGGAGATGCTGGCGCCTTATCTGGCCGACGGGGAAGCGCTGCAGAGCCAGGTCAATCAGTTCTCCGCCGAGGGGCTGCGGGTTCTACTCTTCGCCCATAACGCCACTGTCACCTCACTCCACCCAAATGGCGACACGCCGGACCTGCCGCCGCTGGAGCCGCTGGCGATTCTTACCTTTGGCGACGAACTCCGGCCCCACGTACAGGAAACGATTGAGGGCTTCCGCAGTGCGGGTGTTCAGCTCAAGGTGATTTCAGGCGACAATCCGGAGACGGTGGCGGCCCTGGCTCGACAAGCCGGCCTGGGCGACGACCTGAAGCTCGTCTCCGGCCCCGAGTTGGCTGCCATGAGCGATGTGGAATTCGACCAAACGGCGGAAGAAGCCACGGTCTTTGGCCGGATAACGCCGGAACAGAAGGAAAAGCTGGTCGATGCCCTGCGGCGGGGCGGTCACTATGTCGCGATGACGGGCGACGGCGTGAACGACGTCCTTTCGCTGAAAAAGGCCAACTTGGGCATTGCCATGGAGAGCGGCAGCGCCGCGACCCGAGGTGTGGCCGACATTGTCTTGCTGGACGACTCCTTCGGTGCCATGGTGCCGGCCTTCCAGGAGGGGCAGCGCATCGTGAACGGCATGCAGGGCATTATCCGCCTCTACCTGTCGCGCATTTTCACCGCGGCCATGCTCTTTGCCGCGGTGGCGATGATCGGCCTCGGTACGCCCTTCGTGCCTAGCAACATGGCCATGTACGCCCTCTTGGTGGTCGGCATACCAACAATGTTCATGGCCCTTTGGGCCCGGCCGAAACAGAATGTGGACCTTTCGCTCTCGTCGGCGCTTTACTTCGCAGTGCCGGCTGCTTTTCTGGCCGCGGTTTTCGGCGTCCTTTTCTACACGGGCGGCTACCTGACAGTCTTCAACCAGTGGGCAAGTTATGATGTCTCACCGGCGCAGATTCAGCAGTTTGAGCAGCAGCTTGGCTACACGCTCAACGACGACAATATGGCCCGGGCAGCCGCAGCCAATCTGGTGGGCAGATCGGCCATGACTGGCTTCCTGATTTTCGTCGGCGTCATCTTGATCAACTTCGCCCTGCCGCCGTTCAGGTGGTTTGCCGTCATGAACGAACAGGTACCGGACAAACGGATGCTCGCCATTTCCGGCCTGATGATCCTTGCCTATATTGCCATCATGGCCATCAAGCCCCTGCGTGATTTCTACGAGATGATCGTCTTGCGGCCGCAAGACTATCTGATCATGGTCCTGGTTGCCGTTCTGTGGACCATCGTTCTGCGCTTCTTCTACAGGCGCAGACTCTTGGAACGCTTTCTGCAAGGCGGCTACTGATCGAAACCCGTCATCGCCATTGTGCGTAAGCAAGAATACCTATGCGACAGTTCCTTTTCCGACTAATCATCACCACTTTGACCGTCATGTTGACGGCCTTCATCTTGCCCGGCTTCCGGGTCGAGGGCAACACGATCTGGGCCTATGTCGGTCTGGGTTTGCTGCTCGGGCTGCTCAACTCCTTCGTGCGCCCCTTTGTCATTCTCGCCTTCGGCAAGGTGATCATGCGCACGATGGGCCTCTTCCTGATCGTCATCAACGCCCTGATGCTGCTGCTCATCTACGGATTGCAGCTGCTCTTCGATTTCGAACTCATCGGCTTTGACAGCTGGCTGGCCGTATTTCTGGCCGGTCTTGTCATTGGCCTGATATCCGCCGTGCTGGACATTCTCTTCGGACTGAATCGCCCCACGGTGGCGGACAAAGACGAGAACGCGCTGCTCTGGGCCTGGATCGACTCGCTGCCCAGCGTGCGCCGAAGCAGGATTGTTGAAAATCTACGCTTCCAGGAAGTCTTTGATACGCTCTGGACCTTCGGCTTGAACATCGCCTTCTCCGGGGGCATCATCGGCACCATGCGCGCCAGCGTCGGCGGCTACGTCTCACCGGGCGACCCCGGCCTGGAGGAGCTGAACGCGCCCGCCAAGGTTCGCATCATGCTCCAGAAGCTTGGCCCCACCTATGTGAAGATCGGCCAGATCATCTCCAGCCGGGCCGAGGCTTTGCCGCCTGAATGGCGCGAAGAACTCTCCAAGCTCCAAAGCGACGTTGCGCCCTTTCCAACCGAGGAAGCCTACGAGGTCATCGAGGAGGAACTGGGCGCGCCGCCGGATGAACTCTACGCCGAATTCGATGACAAACCGCTGGCGGCGGCGTCTACCGCCCAGATCCACCGGGCGACAACCTTGGAAGGCGATGCCGTCGTCGTCAAGGTCCAGCGGCCCTACATTCGCCCCATCGTCAAGGCAGACCTGGGTATCATGGAAGATGCCCTCGATACGCTGGAAGCGCGCTTCTCCTGGGCGCGCAACAGCGATCTAAACGGCATCTTCGGCACTTTTGCCAGCAACGTCATTCTCGAGCTTGACTACACGAATGAGGCCTACAACGCGCGCCGCTTGAAGCAGAACATGGAGGTCTATCCCCTGGTAAAGGTACCTGCCATCTACAGCGACCTGAGCACCGAACGCGTCCTGACCATGGAATTTGTCCAGGGCGTCAAAATTACCAACGTTGCAGCCCTGGACGCAGCCGGGATGGACCGGAAGGCAGTGGCCGAAACCTTTGTCCGCGCCGTGCTCAAGCAGTGGCTCTTCGACGGGTTCTTCCACGGCGATCCCCATCCCGGCAACGTGCTGGTAAACACCGCGAGCGGCGAGGTGATCTTCATCGATCTGGGCATGATGGGGACGCTGGACAAAGAGCAGCGCCTGGATTTGGTCGATCTCATGTGGTCGATTCAAATGGCCGACAGCCGGGGACTGGCCGGCGTGCTCATGCGCCTCAGCGTACCGTTCAAAGAGGAGATCGATGAAGAGCAGTTCTATCGCGACGTCGAAACGCTGACCAATCGCTATCTCATCTACGGCGAGCGCGGCGCGTCCATCGGCGGCGTGATGGGCGCGGCCGTCGACGCCATGTACGAAGCCGGCTTGCGCATCAACCAGAATCTCACGCTGGCCATCAAGGCCATCACCCAGTCGGAGGAGATCGTGAGCACGCTGGATCCCGAAATTCATCTTCTGGCTCTGGCCAACGAAGAGATCCGCAAGCTGATGATCCAGCAGTTGAACGCCGACACAATCACCGATATGGCCAAAGTCCAGGCCATCCGCACTACCCGGGAAGTCGTACGGCGCATCCCTTCCCTCTCAGACGCCACCATCAGCTGGCTCGATCAGTACCAGAAAGGGCGCTTCGAGGTGACGGTCAACACCGATCAGCTTACCCGAGAACTCAAGTCCTTCAACCGCCAGATCAGCACCCTGGCCGTCGCGCTCGTATTGGCCGGTCTCTTGATCGGCACCAGCATTGCTACCTTTGTCGATGCCCAGATATTGGGCGTGGAGTTGAGCAGCGTCGCGTTCATTGTCTTCCTGACCGCGGTCATTATCAGCCTCGGCTGGATCTGGCGCTACACCAGAGCCTTGAAGAGGTGACTTTGATGAAAATCTTGCGCAATATCCTTCTTGCCCTCCTCCTGCTCGTCGGGGCGTTGGTTCTCTTTCTGGTGGCCGTCATCGTGATCGACGGCACGGGCGATGCAGCCCGGCTGGACACCGTGACCAATACGACCATCCCTACGACCGACGGAGAATCCGTGGCCGCCTTCGTGGCCGACCCCGCCGGCGAGGGCCCCTTTCCGGCCGTGATCATGCTGCACGAATTTTGGGGTCTGCGCGAGTCCATCGCTGGCAAGGCAGAGCTGCTGGCCGAAGAGGGCTACCTCGTGGTCGCGCCCGACACGTACCGCGGCGCGGTTACCTACCGGCTGCCCAGAGCCATCTACCTCGCCCTGAGCACGCCCCAGGCGCGCGTCGACCAGGATCTGGATGCCGTCTTCACGTGGCTCGCAAACCGCCCCGATGTCGACGCCGACCGCATCATGGTCATGGGCTTTTGCTATGGCGGCGGAAAAGCGCTACGCTACAGTCTGCACAACGATGAACTCGCCGCCACCGGCGTTTTTTACGGCGAATTGATGGACGATCCGGCCATAGTTTCCGGCCTGCCGGGCCCCGTTCTGGGCATCTTCGGGGCGGAAGACCAACGCCCCTCGCCGGAAGATGTCGCAGGCTTTCAGATGGCTCTGGAAGCCGCCGGCGTACCCCATCAGATCACGCTCTATGACGGCGTCGGTCATGCCTTTGTCGAGGACGCGGCCGGGATTCGCAGCGGCGGCGCCCAGGGCGAAGCGTGGGCTGAATTCGTCGCCTTTGCCGATCGGGTTCTCAACAACCGATAAGCCATACTTTTCATGTCACAGCTTGAAGTTCAGACCGCAGTCGAGAAGATTCGCAAATACGCCAGCCGCGAAAGCGGAGACACCGTCGAGGTCATTGAGCGCCCTCATGGCGGCATCAGCATCGTGGTCGCCGACGGTCAGCGCAGCGGACGCAGCGCCAAGGTCGTCAGCAATATCGCGGTGCGCAAAGCCATCACGCTCCTGGCGGAAGGGGTGCGCGACGGCGCCGTGGCCCGGGCCACACATGACTACCTGCATCTGCAGCGGGGCGGAAAGGTGAGCGCAGAGTTTTTCATTGTGAGCGTCGATCTGGTGACCCGGACGCTGGTCGTCAGCCGCAATGCCCGCTGTCCCGTCCTCCTGCGCCACGGCGATGCCTTTACCTGGTTCGAAGAAGAAGCCCAGGCCATCGGCATCTACCGGAACACCAAGCCGGCGATTAACGAAATGGCCCTGGCCCCAGGCATGACGCTCCTGGTCTTCACCGACGGCGTCTGGAGCGCCGGAGGCGTCAGTGGTGAGCAGATCGACCTGGAGCGCATTCTGCTCAGCGTAGACCCCGAGGGCGCGTGCGGAGCCGAAGTCATTGCCGAAGCGGTCCTGCAGGAAGCGATGCGTCTGGACAAAGGTCGCCCGCGGGATGACGCAACGGTTCTAGTAGTCAAGGTGATGGCGCGCGCGGCCGAAGATGAAATCCGCCGCATGCAGATGCGCTTTCCGATTTGAGCAACGTGCCATGCAGCGCGAACTAGCGCCTCTCCCCGTTATCAAGGTTGTCGGTATCAGTGCAGGCGGCAAGTCAACCCTGGTCGCACACCTGCGCGCTGAAGGCTATGACGCGCGCCCGGTCAGCCAGGAACACAGCAATGTCCCCGATTTGTGGCGCCAGTTCGACAAGCCTCAATGGCTCCTCTATCTCGAGGTCAGCCTTGAGGCCCAACGCCGGCGGCGTCCCGATGTGAGCTGGAGCGCACAGTGGCATCGTACGGAGCAACTGCGCCTGCGTCACGCCCGGGATCATGCCGATCTGCTCATTGACACGTCGGAGATGGCGCCGGAAGAGGTGGCAGCCCTGGCACTGCTCTTCCTGCGCGAAAAGCGCGTGCGCCATGCAGATGGCCCCTTGCCTCCTTTGTCCCCTACCGGTTCTGCCAGAAGGAGCAAATAGATGGATTACGTGATCGTTGGCGGCGGCATCTACGGCTGCCTGACTGCATGGGAGATGGCCCGGCGCGGCGCAGAGGTGTTGCTACTGGAGGCCGACACGATTGGGGCCGGTGCGTCCGGCGGGCCGGGCAAACGCGGCGTCCGCGCGAATGGGCGCGACCTGCGCGAACTGCCGCTCATGGCCCGTGCATATGAGCGCTGGCCATCGCTACACGAAGAGTTGGGCGCGCCCACGGGCTACGTTCAATGCGGCCATTTGCTGCTCATTGAACGAACCCGCGATCAGGTCGGCGCCGAGGCCCATGCCTGGCTCCAGCAGCAACAGGGCATCCCCACGGAACGACTGCACGGCCCGGCCATCGCGGAACGGGAACCGCACCTGAATCCGGCGATTCCCATGGCCCTCTACTGTCCGCTGGACGGTGTGGCCGATCAAACCGCCACAACGCGCGGCGCCGCAGCCGCCGCCCAACGCGCCGGGGCCGAGATACGCGAACAAAGCCGCGTCGTCGCGCTAGAGCACGCGGCGGGCCGCGCACGCGTCGTGGTGACCGCCCAAGACGAGCGGTTCGAAGTGGGCAAGGCCCTGATCCTACTCAACAACGGCGGTATCGGCCCCCTCCTCCAGGAGGAACTCGGCCTGTATCTGCCGATCTGGTCCCGCCTGCCTCAGGTGCTTTTCACTGAATCCCTTCCCGATCTGCCCCTGCGTCACCTCATCGGCCATGCCCATCGGCGATTGGCCATGAAAGCGGGGCCGGACGATTCCATCATGATCTCCGGCGGCTGGTTGGGCGAATACGACGATACGGGAAAGGCCCGCAGCCGACCGGATCAGGTTGAGGGCAACCGGGCCGAAGCCGTGGCCGTCGTGCCCGAACTGGCCGGCGCCGAAGTCGGCTCCGTCCACGTCGACCGCCCGGAGAGCGAATGCGTCGACGGCATCCCCGTCATCGACCGTGGCTCAGGGTTGGAGA
Source organism: uncultured Caldilineaceae bacterium (assembly GCA_964478635.1). GTDB lineage: Bacteria > Chloroflexota > Anaerolineae > Caldilineales > Caldilineaceae > JAGRCP01. The sequence continues at coordinate 136 of CAYZLP010000031.1, read as the reverse complement.
ATCTCTACTTTGCCACCGGATGGTCGGGACATGGTTGGGCCATTGCGCCGGCTGTTTGCGAACTCATGGCCGATTGGATCTTGCGGGGTTCCAAGCCGACGCTTCTCGCCCCCTTCGCCTTCACACGCTTCGGGAA
>CAYZLP010000030.1:0-15926 GCA_964478635.1 uncultured Caldilineaceae bacterium | reverse complement strand
GGGGGCGACAATGGAGCGCCGGCCTACGGAACGGGCCGGGTCCGGCGCGGGCAGCGCGTTCCGATCCAGCTTGCCGTTGGGCGTGCGGGGCAGCGCCGCGAGCGAGACAATCTGCTGGGGAACCAGATTCTCCGGCAATGTCGACCGGAGAAAATCCTGCAGCGCCGCCGGATCGGCCGCAGCACCGCCTGGCTCGCCAGCCACGTAGGCGATCAGCCGGCGGCCGGCCTGCGCGCCGTTCCCGGCGTCTTCGTGTAGCACGACCGCCGCATCGGAAATTCCTTCCTGGCGCAGCAGGGTCGCCTCGATCTCGCCCGGTTCGATGCGAAAGCCGTTGAGCTTGATCTGATCGTCCGCCCGTCCCAGGAACTCAATCTGCCCGTCGCTCCGCCACCGGGCAAGATCGCCTGTGCGATAGGCGCGAACTCCCGCTGTCCCACCATCCAGGGTCAGCGTGACGAAGCGTTCGGCCGTGCGCTCGGCATTGTGCCAATAGCCCCTGGTGACGCCCGCGCCTGCCACATAGAGTTCGCCTGCCACGCCAACGGGCGTCGGCTCTTGCTCCGGGTCCAGGATGTAAATCTGGTAATTGGGAATGGGGCGACCGATGGGGACCGGTCCGTCGTCGTCGGCCGCCGGCATGCGATAGACCGTACACCAGACCGTTGCCTCGGTCGGTCCGTACTCGTTGTAGAGCGCAGCGCCGGGCAGGCGCGCGTGGTGGAGCGGCCCCAGATCCGGCGGACACGCTTCACCGGCGACGATAACGGTCTTCAGGCTTGCCAGCGATGACTCGGGCGCATAGGTCAACAGCAGGCGATAGAGGGCCGGCAGGGCCAGGGTGTGGGTGACCTTGCGCCGGTCAATGATGGCGGCCAGTTGGCGCACGTCTTTCTCTTCATCCGGGGCGGGCAGGACCAGCGTCCCGCCGTCTACCATCGTCCAGAAGATTCCGGCCACCGAGCTGTCGAAAGCGAAGGAGGAGAGGAGCAGGTAACGTTCGACCGGATCTTGGTACACGTCCCTTCGCGCCAGCGTCGAAGCCACCAGATTGCGATGGGTCACCACAACGCCTTTGGGTTGGCCGGTCGATCCCGATGTGTAAATCACATAGGCCGGATCGTCAGGGCTGACCGCCGCTTCCCCTCCAGTCCCGACTTCGTCAACAGATTCTGGCCCCGAAGTCGGGGCTGCATCCAGCAGGATGACTTGGCCATCGCCGGCCGGCAATCGATCGGCCAGGTGAGTCTGGGTCACGATCAGGGGCGTTTGCGTATCGCGTAGCACGTAGGCGATGCGCTCGGCCGGATAAGAGGGCTCCAGCGGAACGTAGGCGCCCCCGGCCTTGAGAATGCCCAGGATGCCCACGATCATCTCCGGCGACCGCTCCACGTAGAGCCCGACCAGGGTGCCGGGACCGACGCCGTGCGCCGCGAGCCGCCGGGCGAGCCCATCGGCGGCTGCGTTCAGTTCCCCATAGGTCAGGCTGCGGTCGCCGGCGAGGACGGCCGCTGCTTGTGGCTTGTGGGCGGCGGCTTCCTCGATCAGTCTGTGGATGCATGCCGCCTCGGGCAGGGGAGCCTCTCCCCCGTGTCCCTCGCGGATGAGCCGCTGTCGCTCAGCTGCGCCCAGAAGCGGGAGCGAAGCAAGGGGAGCGTCCGGGTTGGCCACGATGCCCCTGAGCAGCGCTTCCCAGTGGGTCAGGATGCGCTCGGCCGTCTCTCGGCTGAAGAGATCGGTGCTGTATTCGAGCAGCGTGCGCAGGCGGCCCTCTTCCTCGCCGGCCAGCAGGGTCAGGTCAAACTTGGCTACGCCGCGCCGGACCATCATCCGCTCCAGCGTCAGTCCCGGCAGGGTGCGCGCCGCCTCTCGGGACTGGTAGACAAACATGGTCTGGAAGAGGGGGTTGTAGCTTAGATCCCGCTCCGGCTGTTTCGCCCGGACCAGCAAGTCGAAGGGTAGATCCTGGTTGGCCAGGGCCGCAAGGACCGTCTGCCGTACGCTGTCGAGCAATGCCAAAAAGCTCGGCTTGTCGGCAAGGTCGGCGCGAATGACGGCCGTGTTGATGAACATGCCCATGACGTCTTTGGTTTCCGGCCGCTGCCGGTTGGCGATGGGCGTGCCCACTGCAATGTCCTGCTGATCGCTATAACGACTCAGCAGCACCTGGAATGCGGCCAGCAACACCATGTAGGGCGTTGCGCCGGTCTGCCGGCTCAAGGCCTCAATGCCTTCCATCAGGTCGGCCGGCAATTTGCGTTCGAGTAGATCGCCTCGGAACGATTGGGTTGCCGGGCGCGGGTGATCGAAGGGCAACTGGAGGGGGGCCAGTTCGCCTGCCAGTTGTTGCGCCCAGTAGGCGGCCTGCGCCTCGAAGGCGCCCTCGGCAACCTGCGCACGCTGCCAGCGCGCGTAATCGGTGTACTGGATGGGGAGCGGCGTTAATGCACCCGGCCTGCCCTCCAGCGCCATGGCATAGGCGCCGTGCAGCTCGCGCCAGAAGATGTCGATGGACCATTCGTCGCTAATGATATGGTGCATGGTCACCAGCAAGACATGGGAGTCTTGTGCGAGCCGGACGACCTCTACCCGCAGCAGCGGCGCAAACCCCAGGTCAAACCGGTAGTTGCTGGCGGCGCTGGCAAGTGCGTGGACCCTCGCCTCCCGCGCGTCCGGCGCAAGATGGCTGATGTCGGTCACGGGGATCTGCACCGTGCTTTCGTCGGCGACCTCCTGCATCACTTCGCCGTCGCGGGATAGGAAGCTCGTGCGCAGCGCGGCCTGCTGTCCCACCACCCGGTTGACGGCTGCTTCCAGGGCGGACACATCGAGCGGACCCCGGATGCGCCACGCCTCGGGCATGTTGTAGGCCGTGCTTTCGGGAAAGAGCTGCTGCAGAAACCAGACCCGCTGCTGAGTATAGGAAAGGGGCGCGGGTCCCGTCAGGGGCTCGGCGCCGATTGTCTCATCAAGGTCGCTGGTCTGTTTGCCCTGGAGCCGCTTGCGCAGCAAAGCCTGCTTCGCGGCCGACAGGCGCTCGCGCCGTCCGGTCAGATTATCTGAGGTATTCACGGCTCAGTCACCCATTTCCTGCAAGAGGGCTGCGACCTCTTCATCGCTCATGGCTTCCAGCTGCCCGATCAGCAACTCCTCGACGATCTCGCACTGCTGGGCTATGGTCGGAAACTCGAAGAAACTGCCGACGGTGAAATCGATGGCGAAGGCTTCGCGAATTCTGGCCGCAACCTGGACGGCCGGGATCGAGGCGCCCCCCAGTTCAAAGAAATTGTCGTGAATGCCGATCCGTACCGTGCCCAGGGTCTGGGACCAGAGCGCGGCCAGCTGTTGTTCCAGGTCCGATTCCGGGGCGACATAAGCCGCCCGCAAGTTGAGGTTCTCGCCGGTGGGGTTGGGCAACGCCTTACGGTCGATCTTGCCGTTGGGCGTCAACGGAATCTCGTCGAGCTGCACGAAGTAGGTCGGAATCATGTGGCGCGGCAGGATGCCGGCGAGATAGTCACGCAGGGCCTCGATGCCGTCGACGCCCGGTTCGGCCACGTAATAGGCCGCCAGTCGAGCTTCCGACGGATCGTCGGAAGGGCCCCGGGCGGTGTATCCAACCTCGTCCAGCATCTGGTGGACCATGGGCATGCGCAAGTCGTCGTCCAGTTCCTGCAGCGCCTCTTCCCGGGTCTTGTGGCCCAGGCGCACGTCCCAGCTGTAGGGGTGGGCGTAGTTGTGGTAGCCTCGCTCCCGCTGATGCACGTAGATGCCCGCTTCGTTGATGAGGCAGTTTGTCGAGCGGCCTGTGTCCTGGGGCCGCACCCAGGGGACGCGGGTGGAGAGGAAGTCGTACATCTCGTCCAGCTCGACGTCGGTGTAGCGGAAGAAGTCGACAAACTGAATCTCGTCGAAAACCCGGTCGTCCTGGAACATCTCGACGTCGAGCAGGCGATGGACCGCGTCGTCCACCCGGTGGTAGACCTTGCGCGCTTCGAGCACCGCGGCATCCATCTCGCCCACGTCGAAGATGCGATTGCGGAAGAGCTCGTCCAGCCGCGTTTCAAAGAGCTGGCCGCGCGAGAGGCCGGTGAAAATATATCGGATGCCTTTCTCCCGGGCCAGGTTCATGCTCAGGGTGTAGATCGATTTATAACATCCCTGGCACACGTTGCTGAACCGCTGGAGACTGTCGGCAAAGATCGCGTTCATGTGGGGCGTTGATCCGAAGACCAGATCGACGCCCAGATGGTCGGTGACCCGGCGAATGTTGTCCTTGGCTTCGTCCGAGATGTAGCCGTTGTCGAACGAGAAGGCCAATACGTTCAGCCCCATCTCGACCAGTTGGGTGAGGACGTAGGTGCTGTCCTTGCCGCCGCTGAAGAGGAGCATGCAGTCATACTCGCCCGTGCGTTCCGCCTTGGCCCGGGCCACGATGCGTCGCAGGTCATCCATGCTCTTGAAGTAGCGAAAAACATCTTCCCGGAAGCGGTCGAAATCCCGGCAGAGGTTGCAGACTTCGTCATCGTCGAAGGTGACGTCGGGAAAATTCGAGGGCAGACCGCAGAGGCGGCAATGGACCACCGGCGCGGCCGCCGCAGCGCCGGCAACCCGGGTGACGGTCACCACCGCCTCGCGGATCGCGCTGTGCTCCTTCAGGCGCGCTTCGATCTCACCCAGTTCGACCCGTGCGCCGTTGAGCTTCACCTGATGATCGCGGCGCCCGAGAAAGACGATTTGGCCCTGCTCGTTCCAGCGCCCGATATCGCCCGTACGATAGAGGGTTTCGCCGGGGTAGAAGGGATCGTCCACGAATTTTTCGGCCGTCAACTCGGGCCGGTTCAGGTAGCCGCTGCCGACGCCCGCGCCGCCGATGCAGAGTTCGCCGACGACGCCCGTCGGTACGGGTTTGAGGTTCTCGTCCAGCAGATAGATCCGGTCGTTGGCAATGGGTCTACCGATGGGCACGGATGCAGCCGTATCGGTCTCCGGATCGAACTTGTGAATCATGCAGCCAACCGTCGTTTCCGTCGGGCCGTACTCGTTATAGAGCGCGATGGCGCCGTCAACCCGGGCACTGAATTCGGCTGCCAGGCTGCGCTTCAAATCCTCGCCGCCCAGAATCATGGTGCGGAGCCGGGTGTCGGTCAGGTCGGCATCTTTGATCAGAGCCAGATGGGCCGGCGTGAGCTTCATCACGTCGACCTGGTTGTCCGCGAGCACTTCAAAGAGCACCGGCGCATCGTTCGGCCCCTGCTCGCCGTAGACGACGATGCTGCCGCCCGAGACCAGGGGCGTGAAAATCGAGGTGACGGTCAGGTCAAAAGCCAGGGTCGTGAAGAGAGGAAAGCGCAGCTGCGCATCCCCCACGTATTCGCGCTTGGCCCAGGCAATATAGTTGGTCAGCCCCCGGTGGCGGACCATCGCGCCCTTGGGCCGGCCGGTTGAGCCGGAAGTATAGATGACGTAGGCCGGGTCTTCGTCAGAGACGTCTCGATTCGGGTTGGTCTCCGGGAGCTCGGCCAAGCGGGGCCAGTCCGCGTCGAGATGAAAGATGCCCGCATCGTGATCGGGCAAGCGCCCGGCAACGCTGCGCTGGGTCAAGACGAGGGGCGCGGCCGAGTCGGAGAGCATATAGGCGAGCCGCTCTTGCGGATAGCTCGGGTCCAGGGGAACGTACGCGCCGCCGGCCTTGTGCACGGCCAGGATGCCGATCACGGCGTCTGCCGATCGTTCGACGCAGAGCCCGACCAGGCGATTGGGGCCGATTCCCTGCTGCAGGAGATAGTGGGCCAGCCGATTGGCCCGGCGGTTGAGGTCGGCGTAGGTCAGGCTCTTCGCACCGTGCTGCACGGCAATCGCATGAGGCGTGGCCGCGGCCTGGGCCTCAAACCGGCGGAAGACCGGCGCCCCCGCCAAGCTGGGATCGTCGGTCGCATTGAAGGCCACGACATTGCGCTCCCATTCGGTCCCACTCAGGAGGCTGATCCGGTCGATGGGCTGCTCGGGATCGGCGAGCAGCCCATCCAGGATCTGGGTGAAATGGCGTACGACCAGCTCCCGGCGCATCTCGTCAAAGACGGCCTCATTGAAATCAAAGTCCAGGGCCAACTCGCCGCTGTCGACCCAATCGTGGACGTGGAGGCGCAGCACGTGGTTGCCGTCGTGGTAGCCCGAGTGATGGAGCTTGGGTTCGGCAGGCAGTCCGGCAAAATCGCCGTAGGAGACGGTCAGGTAGTTCAGGACGACGTCGAAAGCCTTGGCATACTCACTATCGCTCGGGTAGTGGCCGGCGTGGCGCAGGCAGGAGAAGAGCTCGTTGCGGACCTTGCCGACCAACGAGCGGACCGTCTCGTCGGGGTCGATCTCGACGCGCAGCAGGTACAGCAGCAAAAACGGACCGATGGTCTTCTTCTGGGCCGGCGTCATGCGGTTGGCGAAAGGGCTGCCGAAACCGACCGCGTTCTCACCCGTGATCTTGTGTAGATAGAGGAAATACGCGGCCGCGAAGAGCGTGAACAGGGCCATGTCCAGGGTAGGCGCATTGAAACCGGGTGTCTGGGCCAGCCGCTTGAGCCCATCCGAGCGTTCGGGGCCCAGCGGAAAACTGACCCGTTGGCTTCTGGCCGCGGCGCCGACGGCTGTACGACCGTAGAAATCGGTGGGGGGCAGGGGGGGCGTCAGCTTGCCGCGCCAGAAGGCCGCGGCCTGGTCACCCCGTCCGTTCAAGCTGCTTGCTGCTTGTGCGCTCAGGGAGTCCATGAAGGGAGGCAGTTCGGGCAGCGCGTCCGTCCGTTCATCGGCAAGTGCGAGGTAGCACTCCGACACGTATTGGTAGACCAGATTTGCCGACCAGGCATCGGTAATCAGATGGTGCTGATTGAGATACCAGACATATTTCTGGGGGGCGAGCCGGACAAGCGCCGCGTCAAAGAGGGCCTGGTCCATTGGAAACATCTGCTGGCTGCGCAGAGCCATCCACTTTGAAAAGCGGCCGTCCGGATCTGCGTCGGCGGAGAAGTCCAGATACTCAATCGCGCCCGGCCATTCTTCCCGCGCGCGCTGAAAAGGGACGCCGTCGCGCGTTTCGATCACGGTGCGCAGCGCGTCGCTCCGTTCGACCACGATGCGGAAAGCCTCCTGAAACCGCTGCGGATCGAGCGCGCCGTGAATCGTGAAGGTCCGGATCATGTTGTAGAGCGGGACGTCGGGGTTGAGCTGCTGGCCCGTCCAGATCATGTACTGCGTACTGTTGAGATTTGATGCCGTCATCATGTCAGTTTAGCTGCTGCAGATAGTTCACGATGGTTCTGACGTTGCGGAAGTTGTCGATGGTGATGTCTTCGTAAGGTACCCGTTTCTCGTAGGTCTCTTCGATAAAGACGACCAGCCGCATGATGCCCAGGGAGTCGATCAGGCCCGTCGTCAGCAAGTCGTCATCGGCCGAGAGGCTGATGCCGTCGCCGTCAATCAGGAGATCGTGCTGGATGAACTGGGTCAAACCGTCGCTCATTGTCATCTCGAATTCCATTCCCTCATTCATCTTGGACTGTCTATCCTGCCGGTGAGGCAGGCCGTATCTCATCGGTCGTTCCTACAGCGTCGCCGTTTCCGGGGCTGCCGTTTCCGGGGCCGCCGTTCCTGGCGCCGCCGTTCCTGGCGCCGCGGCTCCCGGCGCCGCGATCCGGCGGAGCTGCTTGCGGTCGATTTTGCCGCTGGTGGTGCGGGGGAAATTGGGCCGAAATTCCACGCGTTGCGGCAGTGCATAGCGCGGCAAACGTTCCGCCAAATCGGCCAGCAGCGTGCTTTGCGAAAGACCGTGGCCATCCTTTACGATCACCGCAACCTGAATCTCCTTGACGCCATCGCCATCTTCCACAATGAAGGCTGCGGCTTCCTCGACCGCCGGATGCGCCAGCAGGGCGGCCTCGATTTCATCGAGTTCGATGCGGAATCCCCGCACCTTTACCTGCCGATCGATCCGGCCCAGAAAGAGCAATTCCCCGTCGGCCCGGCGCTGGACCAGATCGCCGGTGCGATAGAAGATCTGCGGCTGCCCGCTCTCCTGATCGAGGCGGTAGAACGCCCGGCCATTCAGATCGGGGCGCCGCCAGTAACCTTGCATCATGGTCGGCGTCCGCACCAGGAGTTCGCCCGGCTCATCAGTATCCAGGGGCCGGTCCTCCTCATCCACGATCAGCCCTTCGGCGTTGGGCCAGATGCGGCCGATGGGAATGCTTTCCTCGTCCCTGCCCAGGGGCGGGACGTGGTAGTAGGTGCACTGGTTGACCTCCGCCGGCCCATAGACGTTGCTGAAACGGGCCTGAGGCCATTGGGCCATCAGCGCCCGCAAATGCTTGAGGGGAAAGGCTTCGCCGCCAAAGAGCACCCAGCGCAGCGCCGACATCTCCCGCTGGGCCAGCGCCCCCCGGAGATGCAGTTGGATCAGGGCAAACGGCACCGAATACCAGACCGTGATCCGCTCATCGGCCATCAGCTGGGAGAGGCTGGCGGGCAGAACCATGTGTTCTTCAGGGATGATAACGGTTGTTGCCCGCGCCAACGGACCGGAAAATAGACCGAAGGTCGACTGATCGAAGTGCAGCGGGGGGAAGTCGCTGAGCCGATCTTCGCCATGCAGGCCATAGACGTCCGCGGCCAGCCGCGCGTAGCTGAGGCCGCTGTGATGCGTGTGGACCATGCCCTTGGGCTCGCCGGTCGAGCCGGACGTATACATAAGGTAGGCCATGTCCTGTTCCATCATCCCGATCGCAGGGGCCTGGGCAGGAGCCTGCTCGACTTGGGACCAGGGGATCACGTCGAAGGGCATATTGCCGCGGCTTTCGGGACCGATGACGAACTCGAGAGGGGTCGTGTCCGGCAATTGACGCAAAGACGCGATCTGGCCGGCGCCGGCAACGACGTGGCGAATCCCGCAGTCCTGGATGATCAGGGCCAGACGCGCCGCCGGCATCTTCGGATCCAGGGGTACATACGCACAGCCGGCCTGCATGATGCCGAACACGGCAACGGGCGTTTCCAGACATTTGGGCAGGAAGATGCCGACCCGGTCGCCCTTGACCGCGCCGTGCCCGCGTAGCGTGTTGGCCAGCCGATTGGCGCGTGCCGCCAGCGCGGCGTATGTCAGGGCCTGATCCCGAAAACGGAATGCGTCCTTGTCAGGCGCCCGCTCGGCGGCTTCTTCGATGATCTGAGGCAGTAGATAGATCACGTGCAAACCCCGCGTTTACAGTCCCATGAGTCGGGCAATGATATTACGCTGAATATCCGATGTGCCGGAGTAGAGGAGGCCGCCCACGCCGTCACGCAGATCGCGCTCGATTTCAAACTCGGTGACATAGCCCTTTGCACCGTGGAGGCGAATCGCGTCCAGGCTCGATTCCACAAAGGCTTCGCTCAGATAGAGCTTGGCCATGGCCGCCTCCATGAGGAGCGGCTTGCCCTGTTCTTCCAGCCAGGCCACCTTGTACAGCAGGGTGCGGGCCATTTCCAGGCGCAGCTTCATCTCGACGATCCGGTTGGCGACGGCCTGGAACTTGCCGATGGGCTGGCCGAAGGCCTTGCGCTCGCGCGCATAGGCTAGCGCCGTCTCCAACTGGCGCTCCATGGCGCCCAGCTGGCTGGCGAAGATATAGCCCCGCTCCGATTCCATGGCCGTGGTGAAGAGACTGGCGCCCGAGCCTTCCGGCCCCAGCCGATTCTCTTCCGGCACGAAACAATCTTCCAAGATCAGGTCGCCCATGGGCGTGGTGCGCAGACCCATCTTGTCCCGCACGGGGCTGCTGCGAAAGCCCGCCATGCCCCGGTCGACAATGAAGGTCGAGATGCCCCAGCGTCCCAGGTCGGGATTGGTGGTGGCGAAGACGACGGCCGCGTCGGCCACGGGCGCCAGGGTGATGTAGGACTTCTGGCCGTTCAGGACGTAGCCGCCGTCGACCTTCTGGGCCGTCGTCTGCATGGCGAAGGTGTCTGAGCCCGTGTCGGTCTCGGTAATGCCGAAGGCGCCAATCATCTCGCCGCGGCAGACGGGAGGCAGATAGCGTTCTTTCTGCGCCTCACTGCCGAATTTCAGGATGGCGGGCTGGAAGCTCAACATCTGCGAATTCAGGGCAAAGGGCAGGCCGTTGTCCAGGCAGCCATAACCTAGGCCCTCCAGCAGGAAGACGGCCGTAAGGGGATCGCGTCCCTGACCGCCGTAGACCTTGGGAACCATCATGCCCTGGATGCCGAATTCTGCGCACTTGACCCAATCTTCGGCCGGGAATTCATTCTGCTGCTCGCGTGCCGAGATATCGTGGTTGAGTTCGCCACGGGCGAAGTCAACCATCGCCTGCCGGAGCGCCAGCTGTTCTTCAGTCCAGGAAAAATCCATGTCGCATCCTATGCAATGACGAGACGCCCGTACTCATCGACCCGCTTCCACTCGTCCTGGAACTCCATGTTGTTCCAGCGCCCCAGGCCGGGCAGGAAGACCTTGTCGTAGCCGTGGGCCTCGGGATTGGCGCCGTTCCAGCGCTCGTCGATGGGCTCGTTGGCCGGCTGATAGCGCGTGTCGGAGGTGAGCCGGCAGCGTTTGATGGGTGAGTTGTTATCCAGTGCGCCGTGCAGGGTGTGCATGGTGAAGCAGAGCATGTCGCCCGCCTTGAAATCGGTGGAGAGCCAGCGGCCGCCAAATTGCTGCTGCAGCCGCACGGGATCCGTGCTCAGCCAGCCGATCTTGTCCTTGTCTGCGTCTTTCTGGGCATAGCTGGAGAGCAGCACGTCCGATTTGTGGCTGTTTTCCAGGACGATCAGGGCGCCTTCGGTCCGGGCGACATCGCCCAGCGGAATCCAGCTCGTGTAGACCCGGTCCGTGCCCCGGTTCATGTAGGGGCCGTCATAGTGAAAGCCACAGCCTTCGCCGGGCCGGACGAAGCGCGGCCAGCGGAAGTCATAGGGATGGACACTTGCGCCAAAGAAGCGCGCATAGAAGCCGATCACCTCCGGGTTGAGCACGACGTTCTGATAGGCGAGACCCGTGCGGACGCTTTCGGTAAACGCACGCAGATTCACTTTGTCGATAAAGGTCGAATCCGAGTAGATGGCGTCCATCAATGGGTGGTTGATAGCGTCGATTTCGCCGACGGTGGCATATTTCAGGAGAATCTCCCGTCGAGCTTCCAGGACGGTCTCCCGGGGCATCAAGCCGCGGAAGAAGAGGTAGCCTTCGGTCGCCATCCGCTCACGCAGGGCGTCGGCGTCGGCCAGAATGTCGTTGGATTCACGCAACTCGCCAAAGTTGTCAGGACTCGTGTCAAGCGCAATGCCGTTCGATGTCAAAGTCGTCATCATCCGTCTCCAGGGAAGGTGGTAAGCAAAGCAATGAGAAAGGGTTTAGAGCCTATCCGAAAATTCGGCTGTGAGTCCCGATTCTTCTCCAGCCAGAGTGTTCGCCACAGAGAATTTTCGGACAGATTCTTAGTCCAGCGTACACGTGCTGGATGCCGTTGCGCCCTCCGCAGTAAAAAAGCAGCGGTGAACGGCCTCCGCCACAAATGCGTGGCCTTCGGGGGAGAAGTGGCCTACGCCATCATTCAAATAAAGCGCCTGCACTTGTTCAACGGTCATGCCGCTGCCCTGAAGGTATTCACCCAACGGCAGCAAGGGGATGCCGCGTTCCTGGGCAAACTGGGCAAGCATGCGTTCGGGGCCGAAGAGATCGTAGGGTCCGATTTCAGACGACCAGTCGGCGCCCTGATTTTCGGCATAGAATGCTTCGGGGAAGGCCGGGATGGTGACGATCCGCAAGCTCACGCCTTCTGATTCCAGGTACTCATGGGTGTCTGCGAGTAAGGCCCGGGCAATGGCCATGGCTTCTTCGGCCTCAGGACCGGCCGGTGTCTCGAAAAGAAAATTGCTTGCCCCCGGCGCCTTGACGAGATCCACACTCTTGATGACCGTATAGTAAGTCTTCGTCTCGATAGTATCCTTGACGTGGGCCTCGTAGGCCGGAATATCCAATGGCTCGGCTGCCACAGGCGTTTCCGCACCGAAGCTTTTCAGGAAACTCGGCGCCAGAACATTGGCCCGCAGCGTGGCCAGGGGATCGATGGCAAAGCTGTAGCCGCCCAGGATATAGTGCTTCAGATTGTGGATGTAGCCGCCGCCGTCCGGATGCAGGACAAGTTCGCCGTCCGGTGTCAACTGGTAGACGATATCGTCCTGGGTTGGGACGGTTGCGCGCTGAAAATCGTTGGCCAGGTGAAAGAAGAGAACGATCTCGTCGGGCTGAAATTGCTGGACGGTATCGATCAGGCGGGTATCGCTCAGATAGAGCCCCGGCCCGAAACCGGGCATGCCCAACGCCATGATCTCCACATCTCGTCCGCTTGTCGACTCTTCTTCCGTTGCGGGCGCAGTTTCGCCGCCGGTGACGAGGCCTTCAAGCGCGACGCCCAGGTGCTCTTCTTTGTCGATCTCCAGTGCCTGGATGTAGCTGTCGCCCAACAGGAGGATGCGCTGTGCGCCTTCCCGGAACTCAAAATCAGGGTAGTAGTAGCCGTAGTTGTTGCCCCGTCCGCTGCCGAAGCCCTCTACATTTTGATAGACGCGGCCATGGGGAACGTACAGATTCGCGATTCTCTGGGATCCGGGCAGCAATCCGCCCAGGGCGGCGATCTGAATCAGCAGTTCGATCCCGAGAACAATGGCGAGCAGGAGGGCGATCCCCTTGCGCCAGAGCGGTACCGGACCCGTCTTGCCCCAACCGCCAAAGAGAATCAGACCCGATGCCATCAGCAACAGCCCAAACGCGGTGAAGCGCAGGAAGGGGTAGGCGCTCAACCGGGAGAGTGGCCGTCCGCTGTTAGGTTCCGTAGTTGCCAACAGCCACATGACGGCGCCCATCAGCGCCAGCAACCCGATGGCAAGCCAACTGCGCTGCTGGATGTAGCTGATGATGCCGGTTAGCCAGCCCGAGTGGGCAGGACGGGCCATGAGGATGCCAAGAACGAGGAATCCTATGCTGTAGACGGCCAGCGCAAGGAAATGCTCCGTCGAGTAAAGCCCGAATACCGTCGGGTCCGCGCTGGTCTTGTTGAGCAACTCGATGAAGCCAAAAGTCCAGAGAATGAACGCAATGACCAGAATCAGCAAATATTCAGGCGTGCCCAAGATCCATTGCGTTTTGGCGGGGGCTTCTTGTGGTTTCGTGATGTCCGAGGGTACTGCGGTGCTTGTGCTCATCGAGAAATGATGCTCCCCTGATCTGTTCGACTCAAATGATGCCGGCGATGATGGCGACGCCGACCATGGCAATGAGCGCGCCGCTGAAGCGGAGGGTCCGATCACCCCGTTCCGTACGTTCCGCCATGGTGCCCAGCAGGGCGCCGATGACGTGGAGACCGGCCGTAGCGACCATGAAGCCGATGACGTAGGTAATGGAATCCAGTGGGGAATTAAGATTCGCCGGGAGTTCGGCGCCGTGGGCATAGCCGTGAAAGAGGGCAAAGAGCGCAACAAAAATCATGGCAACGCCGACCGGCACGTTTTGCTTCAGTGCAATGGCTGCGCCCAACACGATCACTGACAGCGCGATCACCCACTCGATCGCAGGCAAGGGAACGCCGGCCAGCCCCAGCAGTCCGCCGACGGCCATGACAACCACAAAGGTTGTGGGAACGGTCCAGATGGCCCGCCCGCCCAATTGGGCGCTGAGCAATCCGACCGCCACCATAGCCAGCATGTGATCGAGACCGAGCAGCGGATGGAGGAAGCCGGAGAGGGCCCCTGAGTTGCCTTCGGTATGCAGGATGGGGATCAACAGCAAATAGTACAGAATGGCTTGTGTCATTTGTCTTTCCCACCGATTGAGTTGGGCTTTGTAGGATTCTCGACGCAATGCGTTATGGGCAAGAGCGCATGTGGCACACTTCGGAGAAGGTCCCATTTCACCCCTATTTTATCGGCGCCGAGTTGCCAATCCTTCGACTGGCTGAACCAATTTGTCATATTCCCGTAATGTAACCTGGATATGGCTATGAATGGTAGCCATCTCTCTGCGCTTGTTTTTCGGTGGTGCTCGCTTACTCAAGAATCCGGGGAAGATCGCCGGGGAAAGAAGGGGGTCCCCTACAACACAAATGTCCCCCGGCTCGGCGGTTGAGGCGAGCTGCCTCGGATCGCCCAAGCCAGGGGACAAGATGCTACAGGTTTAGTCTGTAGAAAAACTGTGCGGGTTCGGGAAACGGGTCAATCGATGCCCAGATAGGCCTTCTGTACGGTGGGATCTTCACGCAGTTTGGTTGCGCTATCCGCCAGGATAATCTCTCCCGTCTGGAGGACGTATCCCCGGTGCGCAATCTGGAGCGCCATGTGGGCATTTTGCTCTACCAGGAGCACGGTCATACCCTGTTTGTTAATCTCCGTCACCGTGTCGAAGATCGTCTCTACGAGCACGGGGGCCAGTCCCATGGACGGTTCATCCAGGAGCAGCAGTCGCGGCTTCGACATCAGCGCCCGGGCCATGGCCAACATCTGCTGTTCGCCGCCGCTCATGGTGCCGGCGACCTGCTTGCGCCGCTCGGCCAGGCGCGGAAAGATCTGATAGCCCCGTTCCATGTCGCTTTTGATGCCGTCCTTGTCCGTCCGAAAGAACGCGCCCATCTCCAGATTTTCCTGGACGGTGAGTTTGGAAAAGATACCGCGCCCTTCGGGCACCATGGCGATGCCCTTGGGTACCAGCTGATGTGCGGGATAGGCTGCAGTGTCTTCACCTTCAAAGGTCACGCTTCCTTCCGAAGGATGCAGCAGGCCGCAAATGGTGCGCAGGGTGGTCGTCTTGCCCGCGCCGTTACCGCCGATGAGGGAGACGATCTCGCCCTGTTCCACCGTGAGCGAGATGCCCTTGAGCGCGTGAATCTTGCCGTAATAGGCGTGAATGTTGTTGACGTCTAGTAGTGCCATCTTGATTGGTTCCGTGTCTGCTTATGCGGCGCTCACCGTGGCGCTGGCGGCAGCGCCCTTGCCCAGGTACGCCTCAATGACGCGCTCGTTGCTCTGGATCGCAGCGGGCGGGCCTTCTGCGATCTTTTCGCCGTAGTCCAACACCGTGATGTCTTCGGAGATGCCCATGACCACGCGCATGTCATGCTCGATGAGCAGCACCGTGATCTCGAATTCGTCCCGCAGCTTGCGGATGAAATCGGTCGTCTGGGCCGTCTCCCGGGGATTCATGCCCGCGGTCGGCTCGTCCAGCAGGAGGAGCTTGGGCTTGCTGGCCAGGGCACGGGCGATCTCCAAACGACGTTGATCGCCGTAGGGTAAGTTCTTGGCCAGCAGATCGCCCTTGCCGCGCAAGCCCACGAAATTCAGCAAGCGCCGGGCTTCCTCTTCCGACTCTTGCTGTTCGGCCCGGGTTTTGGGCGTACCGAAGATCGCGCCCAGCCACGTCGACGAGAGATGTGACTCCTGGCCGACCATGATGTTCTCGATCGCAGTCATGTTGCTGAACAGGCGGATGTTCTGAAAGGTGCGGGCGATGCCCAGACGCGTGATCTGATCGGTTGTCCGACCGTTCAGGCGATTGCCGTCGAAGAAAATGTCGCCTTCGTCAATCTGATAGAAGCCGGTAATACAATTGAAGAAGGTCGTCTTGCCGGCGCCGTTGGGGCCGATAATGCTGACGATGCCTTGGCGCGGAATGGCGAAGTCTACGTTATTGACGGCCGTGAGCCCGCCGAAGCGCTTGGTTACGCGGTCAGCAATCAGAATGTTTTCGGTCATCAGATAGGCTCTCCTCTAGTCGGCGGCCGTCGTGGCATCGGGCATGGCTTCCTGCAACTCCCGCTGGCGGACGGCGGATGGCCAAAGACCCTGGGGCCGCACGAGCATCATGATGATCAGCAGCGCGCCGTAGAGCAGCAGAC
>CAYZLP010000029.1:0-16319 GCA_964478635.1 uncultured Caldilineaceae bacterium | reverse complement strand
TCCAGTTCCTCCAGTATAAACGCATGCGGCCAAAACTACAACACCCATTTTCAGGATAGAAGCAACCCATGCTGCTCGACAACAAGCACAAACAGCACAACGCGCTACACGCCCAGGTTTCACAGGTAAGCCTGCGCTTAGAAACGATCCATATAGTCCGACAATTGTCAATAAAAGGATAGCCGACAAACCGGCAAGCAAGTCAGCTGAAGTATTTGAAAATACACCTCCGAAAGACTATATGGTCAAGGCAAATCGTGATGTACTCGATAAGAAAGCGACTGAACTAGGATACGAACTGGTTAAGGGGCGGAAGAGCAATGGGCAGCCTATTTATGTGAGGCGGTCAGGCAAAGGTCCCAAATACATCTCGCCGGATGTGGGTAGCGGTATGGATACCGGTGGTTCCCATAGGGGTGGAAGTTGGAAAGGTGCAGACTCAATACCTAAATTCGGGAGCAAGAGGACTCGTTCGGGTAGTTATGACTTCGAGCTTAATCGAATAGCCGATTAGGCGCTCACGGATTCAATATCGGCCACGCTTAGTTAATCTGTGGTGGCTTGGCCGTTGACAATACTGTTGGCGAGAAGTCGACTCGATAGTAGCTGGAGTTAATCATGGATTTCTGGACCACCCTCATCGAAGAACTGCGGCACATAGGCTTCAGTAGCATACAGATCGACAAACTGCGCGACCAGTTTGGCAACTCGGACGCTGTCGAACTGCTCAACACGCCCGAGCAGGAGTTCCTCCCCCACATGACCGGGCGGTCCAGGCGTGAGAAGCAAGAAAAGATCGCTGCGCTGCTGGCCGTGGTCGAGGAGGTCCAGGTTCGTTTGGACCGGCAGAGCAGGCGGGGCGAAATCGTCACCATAAACGGCGAACTCAAAGGACTGCCCCAGGACGTGCTCTGGCAGGGTCTCACGGTTGGCCTCGTCGATCTGAAACGATCGCCACGACAGACCCTGTGGCGCACGGCTGTTGAAGAAGGCAGCAAGTTCACGTTTCAGGTGTCGAAAAGTGATTGGCGGCGGCTGTCCCCGACCAACGAACCCCGTTTTCGCTTCATGTTGTTTTGGAACGGCCGTTCCCTCTACTCCACAAGAGAACCTATCGCCCTTGCTGCGGATCCAAGTGCATCGCCAATTGATATCGATGTGCCGCCGGTGGCGATCAGCAGACTCCAGGCCATGGCAGCGCCCCAGAAACTGCGCCGCGAACTGGATGTCGACGCGATCGCCAAAGCGGCAAATGTCGCCGCTGCCGTTCAGACGCAGCTTCGGCAGGCCAATATCCAGACGTTCGACGACCTGTTCAGCACCGCGGGCAGGACAGCGCTTGAAAACCTCGACCTTGGCCGGGCACAGACTCGCCAGCTCTACACCACGGCCCGGTGGGCCGCGTATTCCGGCGATATCGACCTGGTGAGTAAGGTCGTGGCGATCGGAATCGACTCATCAGATCGCCTGGCCCGCACGCCGCTGCCGGAGCTTGAAAGGCGACTGGATCTGGACTTGACCCCCGAAGAGCGGGAGGGGATCGGCGGCCTGATCCTGCTTGCCCAGGCGGAGAGCAATCTGCTGAAGGACGCCAACTCTGAGAAGCCCAGCGGCTGGCTCGATCGCTTCAAGGCGCCCGATTCCATCATCGCCCCAGATCAGGACGACGATGACGATCCCGCGGTTCAGCTGTGCGCGGATTGTGATGAGTGCGCCACCGTCTTCAGTCCCTTGGCCTATGCCTATGACCTGGTGACCTTCATCGAGGATACCTGGGGCGTGGACCCGCAGGCGATCGAGGATCTGATTCTGCAGGATATCGACCTTGACTGTGCCAGGGCGCAAGCGCCGGTTCAGCAGATCGTCCTGGCTATCGAGGTGCTGGAACGATATCTGCAAGACGAACGCCAAGTGCCACTCTCCGGCATCGGCCAATGGCCCGAGCGCTACCGGGAATTCGCCAATGCGATTCTGCGCGCGCTGCATCTCGATCCCGCATTGGGCACCGTGCGTAGGCACCAACAGGACCTCTACGCGGCAGCGCGAGAGACCGCGCCGACCATGGCAACCATCCTGCTGCTTGTCGATCTGGCCAGAGGCTATTTCGAGTCCTATGTCGCGCCAGAGAGGGCCGGCGACCCTGAACGACCGGCCGGGGGCGATGACGAAGCTTATGCTGCCTACCTGGCGCAGCGGACGCAGGCTGAAACCCAGAGACAGCAACTCCAGCATCGTTTCACACAGCAGCTCGAGTCGCTGATCGCGCCGCTCCTCGTGGAGTATCGAGCACGGTTGATCGAGGCCGCAACCGTGGAGGTAGCAAACCTGGAGCAGCGGCTCTTCATCGATCTGCAAACGGCCGCCTGTCAGAAAACGTCCAGGATCACCCAGATCATCCAGTCCCTGCACTCTTTTGTGCTGTCAGTACGAACGCACGCGATTCGAGACAATGACCGTGCGATTGTGATCGCCGCTAGAATTGATTCGACGCGATTTGATGAGACAAGCTGGAACTGGCTCCAGACGTATAGCGCCTGGAGCGCCGCCATGTATGCGTTTGTCTATCCTGATAACCTGTTGTCGCCGTATCTACAACGCAGCCGCATGACGAGTACCTACCTTCGGGCGTTGCAGGCGTTAAGCGGGGGCAGCGTCACGGCCGAACTCTTGGATGACATCGATGAAAGTTACTCACAGCTGTTCCAGGACACCGCCAGCTTGCGTGTGTGTGGAACGCATGTCGTCGGCACCGATCTGTTCGTCTTTGCCTATGTGGAGACGAAATCTACTGACGATGACGCCGCCTACCGGCTGTGGTTCATTCGGCTGTCGACCGCTGCGCTGGCCGAAGAGCCAGATGGAAATGCCTCGCTATCTTCTGAAGTGGGAAACTGGGTGGAGATCATCGACTGGCCTTCAGACCTGATGCCACGTACCGTGGTGCCTTTTGGCCGCAGTGAGAATCTGGCGTTTATGGCTCTCGGGTACACGAAATCCGAGGGGCACTCTCTAGACCATTATAAGACCTATAGGATGAATGCACAGGGTCTAGATGTTGGTGAAGTACTCATCGATAGTGAACATCCTGGTCAAGACGCCGCTTCAGATTCGGCGTCCACATATGTAACTCTTAGCGTCTTGAGTCCGTTTTCGGATACGCCAACTTTATGGACATCAATACGTGTAGAAGATCATGGTGACATCAGCCACCATTATTATGCCGCCACTCTCAATATGGAATCTTACACGTGGAACCGATGGAGTCTTTATATCGGCACCCAGGATGGACAACTTGCACCAGGAAAGCCTTGGTTCATTTGGGGAGATTCAATCGTCAATGAAACAGTGTGTCGGGCGCGTCGAGTAGGTTCGGTTATCGTCATCCCGAACCACTCGTTTCCGGCTGAATACGCACTAGAACCAATACCTGGGGTAAACAGTATCAAGGAGGTGGAGATTGATGCGGACAGCTCCGTTCTGATTGCATGGAATCGTGACACCGACGAAAGCTACCTGGTTATCACTGAACCAGATGGCCGCATCCAGGTAAGGCGTATTTCAGTGTACACCGATGCGTGGGATCTTTCCTTTCAGAAAACCATTAACATCCCCTTGATAGACTTCATCACACAAGACAAGTGGCCGGCAGTTGGCTCAAAATCCTTAGAGCCAGCTTCTCCCGCTGCGCACCATATTGCGGTTATTGAGCGTTATCTACACGTTCCTTTGTTGGCAGGCTGGGCGCTCAATCAAGCCGGCGACTATGCCGCCGCGCACGACTGGTATCGCCGGCTCTACGATCCCTATGCCGAAGAGCCGCAGATCTTCCCTTTCGAGGAGTATTTCCACGGCTCGATTCAGCGATCCGACATCTGGTTGCAAAGCATTGAAGATCCCCATGCTGTGGCCAGCAGGCGCGGCAACACCTATCTGCGTCACGTCGTGCTGATGATGACCAAGAACTTGCTGGACTGGGCCGACCAGGAATTCATTCTGGACACCGTGGAATCGCGCAACCGGGCCAGACAGCTCTACCAGATGGCTGCACGGATACTGCAGGCACCGGAAATGCGCAATCCCTGCTCAACAGGATTGCGGGCTCTGGAGTTTGATGTAGCCCGTCGTCTGACCGTAACGGCTTCACCATCTGCACCAGAGCCAAGCATCAGCCCGACCGTTGCGTTCTTGATTGAACAGGCGCTCGACGAGCTTCGGACGCTCACTTACAATAAGGCGGTCCTGCAAGCGATTGAGCAGATCGAGGACCTCCTCGAACAGGATCTCTTGTTGTCGGCATTCGAGGCGCGACTTCGCCGTATCGTGGAGGAAGCAATCACGCTCGATAAAGCTCAAGCGGGACCCTTACAATCTCTGAAAAAGTCGTTGCAGGACGGCAAAGCGAAGCGGGAACAACGGGAGGAAAGGCTTGTCCCCGGCTGGTTCGAACTCGCCACGAGCGTGCAGGCCGCTCGCGCACAATCCGTACGCATCGCCAGTGCGACTGAACTGTTTTGCATTCCGCACAATCCGCTCCTGCAGTCCTATCAGAGCCGAATCGATGCCGCGCTGGCGCTGCTGCGCAACTGCCTGGACATCAACGGCGAGCCCGTTCCGACCGGACTCAGAAGCGGCGTGCAGGGACGCACCATCACCACGTTTGGCCAACTGACCTCTCAAACGGCCGCAGCGACGGAACCACCCCATTATCGTTACAGCTTTCTGATCGAGAGGGCCCGCCAGCATGCCGCCCTGGCCCAACAGCTTGAGTCGCTGATGCTGGCTGCCATCGAAAGACGAGATAGTGCCGCGCTCGCAATCCTAGAGGCCGAGATTGCCGAGGAAGTTGCCGGTGCGACCGTAGCGCTGCGCAATCTATCACTCGATCAGGCGCAGCAGGCTGTAGACGTTGCTTCGCTTCAGAGCGCCAGTGCGGCCACGATACTCGATTTCTGGGAGGGGCGCGTCGGCGATGGCACGTCGTTTATGGGCGTAGGCGGCCTGAATGAGGCTGAAATGAGCGGCCTTGCGCTCATGGGTACCAGCGGCGTATTGCAGGGAGCGGCAGCGGTGGGCTATCTGGCACTTGCTTATCCCGCGGCCTCTGTAGCCTTCACAGGTTCATTCATCTCTACGGCAGGCGCCTTGGGGGGAACAGCGACTGCACCAACCAGCGTCGGGGCTGCTACAGGTGCTGCAGTAACTGCGGCTGGTGCAGTGGCAATGATGGCGGGGATCGTAGCTGGAGGGAATACGTTCCTAAGTGGCGTGCAGGCTGCTGCCGGTGCAGCCGGCACATTCGGCAGTCTGGCGCTGACCTGGGCCAGTTTCGAACGTCGCTGGGAAGAGTGGCAGCACCAACACGAATTGGCCAATATCGGCAAACAGTTGGCAGACGCACAACTGCTTGATGCCCAGTCGGGCGTGGCAATCGCCGAATTGGAGACGGAAATTGCTGATCTGTCACAGGGCCACTCGTCGCTAGTGCTCGATTTCCACAGAAACAGGTTCAGCAACGAACCGCTTTACCAGTGGATGATCGGCGTACTGCAAGATGCCTACCGCAGCGTGATGCAAAACGCGACGGCCACGGCAAAGCTCGCCCAGCGCGCCTTGGAATTCGAGCAGCAGCAGCCGATCACGTTCGTTCAGGGCGATTACTGGAGCATTGACGCCGCAGCGTTGACCGAGGAGCAGCGCGCATCGGGTTTGCTTGGTGCCGAACGGCTGCTCAGCGACATGAGCCGGCTCGACGAATGGAAGCTACGCACGGACAGGCGCCGGCTGGAACTGAGCAAGACCATCTCCTTGGCGCAGATGGCGCCGTCGGATTTCATGCGCTTCCGCGAGACCGGGGCCATGAACTTCAACACGCTAATGGACTGGTTTGACTGGGATTTCCCCGGCCACTACTTGCGCCTTATCAAGTCCGTCCGGGTAAGCATGATCGCCCTGGTCCCTCCCATTGACGGCATCCACGCCACGCTCGCCAATAGCGGACACTCAAGGATCGTCGTGCCGCAGGATGGAACTTTTGTTGAAGTAGATGCGCTGCGGCGTTTTCCGGAAGCGGTTGCGTTGGACAGCCCAACCAATGACAGCGGGCTCTTCGTGCTCGACTACAAGGATCCCATGCTGCTGCCCTTCGAGGGCTTGGGCGTGGAAACCGGATGGCGGCTTGAGTTGCCCAAGGCAAGCAACCGGCTCAATTTTGATTCCCTGGTCGATGTCTATTTCACTGTTGAGTACACGGCCTTTCAGAACACCGCATATCGCGATCAAGTCATCGCTCGTCTAGGGAGTCGCAGAAATAGCGATCTGATCATCAGCCTGCGCAGTAACTACCCGGATCAGTGGTACGACCTGCACAATCCTGAGGATGAGACCGCCGGGCAGACGCTCACGATTGATCTACCCCCGTACACGTTCCCGGCCGCCGCGAGTGACGAACTGGGGATTCGCCAACTTATGGTCCTGTTGCTTGGGCCATCGGGCAAGGCGCGCAGCGGAGCGTTCAAGCTCCAGCGCGTCGGGTATGCCCCGTCGTTCACCGTCAACACCGATGAAAATGGCGCTTTCAGTACGCGCAACGGTGTGAAGGTAGATGGCGATGACATTCCGCATTCACCGTTTGCGATTGACCCGAATAATTCGACAAACCTATTGCCTGCGCCAGCTAGCGGAGACATCGCGCTGCTCGACCCACGCGGCGAGTGGCAGATGACGTTTGGGCCGGAATGGTATGACGCGGCCGGCAGCGCCCAAGCAATCGATGGCTTGCACGATATTATCCTGATACCCACCGTCGAATATGAGGCGAATTGGCCTTCGTAGCGGGATCTCTCGGATCGTCACTCTGACATGCACAGATTCTGTGCAGTGGACTAGGAACGTTTCATTGGCACAAGGAGAAATGCCATGCATGCAAGAATGATCACCGCCCGCATGAAACCGGGACAGCTCGACGAAGCCGTTCAGACTTACGCCTCCTCCATCGTGCCGGCCATGCGGGCCCAGGCGGGGTTTCGAGAGGCAAAGCTGCTGATCGATGCGGCGGAAAGCAGCGCCGTGTCGATTACCTTTTGGGAAACGGAGGAAGCGATGCTGCATGGCGAGGCGTCCGGCTATCTGCAGGAGCAGATAACCAAGCTGGGCGAGTACTTTGCCGAAGCGCCGGACAGTGCGCACTACGCGGTGGCAGTACGGGCCGCGGCGGTCGCCTCTCCACCCGAGGATCGCAGCGTGGATATCTTTTTCGATCCGGCTGTGGCGGTTCGGGCGGACCAGCTGTCGCAGCGCCTCACGCAGCTTGGCGTCGCCCACCGCAGCGAAGACTGGCTTCACGCCCGCGAAACCGGCGATGGACCGCTGCACGTCTATGCCGGCATCGATACGTCAACCATCTACTACGGTTCTGGCGGGGAGTACGATGCGCTGGCCCTTCAAGCCGTGCTGGCGGGTCTCGATCCGGCGCTGCAGGCGGATGTGAAAGCAGGTCCTGTTGCGAATGAGGGGTCGACCTGGCACGTGGGTCCGCGTGCGGTGCGCGTGCTGCTGATTGCTGCCGGTTGATGCAGGCGGACGGGCGTAGGATCGGATGCGTTCCAGCGCTTGGCGCAGATCACCTCGAGATATTGCACTGGCGCGATCAGACGGCACAAATTCGGCTTCGATCCGTTCAGTGTGACACTCTGTATATTCGGCGTCCAATACGCCCGGTGTGTTCGCGGCGTTTGCCCACATCTTCCACCTATGCTTTTATGGGGGCATGGTACCCACGACCGAGCGATCCCGCCAGGTAAGACTTCACCTTACCGTCCTCGGCACTTTCCGCGCCACTCGCAACGGCGAGGCGTTCGCCCAACTGCATCAAGGTCGCCTGCGTGCGTTGATCACCTTCCTGCTGCTCCATCGCCAGGAACCCGTCCCCCGGCAGCATGCGGCTTTTGCCCTTTGGCCCGAGACCTCCGATAAACAGGCCCGCACGAATCTGCGCACGCTGTTGGTCCGGCTGCGGCAGGCCCTGGGCGAGTCCAGTCACCTCCTCCACGCGACTCGTCAAACCCTCCAAATCCGTCGGGATGCCGCACTTTCGGCAGATTTGAGCGACTTTGACCAGGCCCTGGAACGGGCCGCCGCAGCCACAGCCGACGACGACAA
Source organism: uncultured Caldilineaceae bacterium (assembly GCA_964478635.1). Classification (GTDB taxonomy): domain Bacteria; phylum Chloroflexota; class Anaerolineae; order Caldilineales; family Caldilineaceae; genus JAGRCP01. The sequence goes on along the minus strand of CAYZLP010000029.1, from coordinate 8,162 downwards.
AGCCCGAAGCCTGATACAGGCTGTCACGCTCTATGGCGGTGACCTGCTGCCGGACTGCTACGACGAGTGGATCGTCCAGGCGCGAGAAAGCTATCGCACCCGCTACCTCGCTGCGTTGGAAGAGCTGATTCAGATTCACGAACGTGCGCGACGCTATGATCGGGCAATCGAGTACGCAGAAGCATTTCTCCGCACCGATCCGCTGCATGAAGCGCTCTACCGACAGCTAATGCGGCTCCACGCCTTGAATGACGACCGGGGCAGCGCTCTCCGAACCTACCACCGCTGTGTGAAGATCCTGCGACGCGAGCTCGACGTCGAACCGGCCACCAAGACGAGCGAGGCCTACGAAGCGCTCGTACGGCATGAGCCTGTCATCACAGGTACGACTGAGGCCGTAGCGGTGCGTAGCCCAATGGTGGGGCGGGAGCGGGAGTGGGTGCAGCTGGTCGATGGCTGGCGGCGTGTCGGTGCGGGCAATCCCGCCCTGGTAATCATCTCGGGAGAGGCTGGGATCGGCAAGAGCCGTCTGGCGGAAGAGCTTGCCGCCTGGGCGTCTCGCCAGGGCAGTGAGGTCGCGGTGGCCCAATCCTATGCGCTGGGACGAGGCTTTGCGTTCGATCCCGTGGTGGAATGGTTGCGCACGGACACCCTCCGTACCCAATGGCTCTCCCTGGACGCGGTATGGCTCACCGAACTGACGCGGCTGATGCCCGAATTGCGTACCGTTCGTCCAGATGTACCGGCGCCAGCCCCTTTGGGCGACGACTGGCAGCGTCATCATCAGTTCGAAGCCCTGGCTCGGGCCGTGTTGGTCGGTGATCGTCCCCGCCTGCTGATCATCGATGACTTGCAGTGGAGCGGCCGGGAAATGCTGGATTGGCTGCATTATCTGCTCCAATTTGCCGGTCAATTTCCATTATTGGTTGTCACGACCGTCCGCACCGATGAAGTTGCGGAAGATTCCGCCTACGCCGCCTTCTGCCTGACGTTACAGCGGGGCGGTTTCCTGACCGAGCTGCCCCTTCAACCGCTCTCCGCAGCCGAAACTGCGCAGCTTGCCGCCGCGCTCCGCGGAAGCCCCCTTGACGCGCCTTCTTCCGCCGCGCTCCACCGCGAAACAGAAGGCAATCCGCTCTTTGTGGTCGAGATGGTGCGCACCCGGCAAAGTGGAGACACCGGGTTTGCGGAGGAGGCAGCGCTGGAGCACAGCCTTCCTCCGACGGCCTACGCCCGGCGCCTGCCGCCGAAGATTGCCTCCGTGCTCCGCTACCGCCTCGCGCAGCTCTCGCCCGCAGCACGTGACATCGTACAGTGCGCCGCCGTGATCGGTCGCCAGTTTCATTTTGCGGATCTACTCGAAGCGTGTGAGCAGCCGGAAGACATCGTGGTCGCGGCGGTGGATGAACTCTGGGAACGGCAGATCATCCGGGAGCAAGGCATCCATGCCTACGATTTCAGCCATGACAAGCTACGTGCCGTCGCCTATGCCGAGATTAGCCCCGCGCAACGACGTCGCTACCACCGGCGCGTTGCAGCCGCGCTTGCCGAACGCCATGAGCAGGATCTGGATCGTGTCATCGGGCAAATTGCAGCCCATTACAAACTTGCCGGCTTGAAGCGCGCTGCCATTGACAGCTATGAACGCGCGGCGGAAGGCGCCGCGCGGCTCTATGCCCACGACGACGCGCTTTTCTATTTTCAACAGGGCCTTGCGCTCTTGGAAACCAGTTCTGCCGAGAATGGGCCTGCAGACCGGAAGACGGCGGCCCGCCTGCTCGAACGCATAGGCGACATCTACGCCATCGTCGGGCGCCATGAAGAAGCGCGTGCAACCTACCGAACGATTCTGACCCGGACGCCGGCGCCCCCTTGCCGCAGGCGAGGGGATCTGTTGCGCAAGATCGGCGATTCCCTGTACACCCAGCACCAGCACGACCTTGCGCTGGCCAACTACCGGGCGGCCGAAGCGCGCCTGGAGGACGGCGCAGAGAATCCTGAACCGGCGCGGCGCAAAGCTTGGATTGAACTACAGCTCAGCCTTCTGGGTTTGTATTATGGCACCGCGGCAAACGAAGAACTGTCAAACCTGATCCAGGCTCTCCGACCGGTTGTTGAGGCTCACGGCACGCCCGTCCAGCGCGCCAAGTTCTTGGAGGGCGTCGCGCTGGACGGTATGCGACGCGATCGCTATACGACTTCGGACGCAACGCTGGCCGATCAGCGCGCCGCATTGGCTGCATGGCGCGAGACCAAAGATCAGGGAGGCACGGCCAATAGTCAATTTAGTGTGGGCTTCTGCCTCCTCTGGCGGCGGGAACTGGCCGGCGCGGAAGCAGCGTTGCAGGCCGCCCTGACCCAAGCAACCACCATTGGTCACGCCCGCGTCCGCTTGCTCTGCGTGACCTATCTGGCCGTTCTGGAACGCTTTCGGGGCGATCTCGCCCAGACCGCCCATTACGCCGAACGGACCCTTGCCCTGGCCGAGCAGACCGGCATTCAATTTTACATCGGCATGGCGAAGGCGAATCTGGCCTGGGTCGCGACAAGACACCAACATCCCGCAGAAGCGGCGTGGCTCTGCCGGGAAGCCCTGGCGCTCATGCCGCCGGCGTACCCCTTCCGTTGGGCCGCGCTTTGGCCCCAGTTCGGGCTTGCACTGAGTCGCAACGATCGGCCCGGCGCGCTGGAGTGCGCCCGCCAATTGCTCGACCCGGGCCAACAGCGTTTGCCCGCCGAGTTGACTCGCCTGTTGTCTGTCTTCTTGTCTGAAACGCAGCCTTCATCGACTGCGCTTGGCGAATCCCTTCATCGGGTCGAGGCGTTGGCCACTCGAATGGGATATCTGTAATTCCCCTCTCTTCCCGCCGCATCCTATCCCAGCCTTTCTATACCGACTCTGAAGTGCTTTTGAAGCGCATGCCCCGCTAGGGTAGGTCATCCTATCCACTGGGCGCCGCCGGCTAACGCTGTGGTAACGCCTTGCCCTCTATGCTGGTGACGGCAGTTTGAGTGGGCAGCATTGCATCGGGCTCGAGCGATGCGGCGTCTGTTCACAGCAGAGGAGGAACCATGAATCTTGTAGTAGGTGCAACCGGAACGTTGGGCGGTCGGATTACCCGGGGACTGTTGGCTGCGGGTGAGGAAGTTCGCATACTCGTGCGTCAGGACTCTCCTTCAACGGAACTGGCGCAAATCGGACTGGCCACGCCGGCCGCAGCGCTGATCGAAGCCGGCGCACAGCCGTTCTTGGGCGACCTGCGCGATGCTGCCTCGCTTGAGGCGGCCTGCGCGGGCGTCAACACGGTGTTTACCACGGCAACGGCCACCAAGCGCGAAGCCACCGACACGATCATGAATCAAACGATCAGCTTCATTGTCGATGTGACTTCCCCCATTTCGGCAAACGTCTTTCCCTATGTGCAGACATTGGAAATCATAGGCGGCACCGGTCGTTTTGCCGGCGCAAGCGGCTGTGCAGTCGTGGAAGGCGTCATCAACCTCAGCACGTTTGCGTATGATGGACAAGTGAACGGTGCGTTCCAAAAGGCGGGCGGTCCCTGATCGCATTCCGGGATTCGGCCAGACGATCTCCGTTAACCCAAACGGTTCCTGGCCGAATCCCGGAATGCGATCGCGTCTAAGTCAGCGCCTGCGGCTACGCGGCCTTGGCGAAGGCCTTGCGGAAGCCGTGCTTGACGTCGGTTACGGCTTTGTCGAAGATTTCCAGCGTTTCGGCGATATCCTGCTCACTGTGGGTATAGCACATGAACCAGGGCTCCCGGCTGTCGCTGTCGGGCATGACGCCCAGTTCGACCAGCCTGAGGGCCAGCGCCTCATAGAAATCATCGTTGTTCCGGGCATAGGTCGTGAAATCGACCGGCGCTTCGTTCGTCCCCACAATCAAGCTGAACATGGACGGGATCCCCGTGACGGCATGGGGAATGTCGTGGCGGGTCAAGATTTCGTCCATGCCCTCCATCAGGCTGCGCCCCCGGGCAAAGATGGTTTCAATGATGGGCTGCTCTTCGATGATCTGCAGGGTGGCGTTGGCCGCGGCCACGGAGATGACGTTGCCTACATAGGTGCCGCCCTGAGCCACCTTGCCCGGTTCGATGGTCATCATGACCTCTTCCCGGCCGGCAATGGCGGCGATGGGGAAGCCGTTGCCCATGGCCTTGGCATAGGCGGCCAGGTCGGCCTTCACGCCAAAATATTCCTGGGCGCCACCGTTGGCGATGCGGAAACCGGTCTTAACCTCGTCGAAAACGAGCAGTGTGCCGTAGCGGTCGCAGAGCTCACGCAGCTTCTCGAGCCAACCGGGCCGGGGCACGATACCCGCGGTGTTACCCATGACCGGCTCCACCATGATGGCAGCCACCTGCTCACCATAGCGAGCCATGGTCCCTTCGATGGCCTCGAAATTGTTGTAGGGCAGGCTGATCAGGTAGCGATTGATCGACTTGGGAATGCCGCTGCTCGCGGGCAGCTTACGGGTCGGCCACTGTTGCCCCAAGCGGTCGACATCCACGCCCGGCGTGTTGTACATGACATAGTCATAATTGCCGTGGTACTGACCGTCGAACTTGATGAAGAGCTCCCGTTGCGTATACGCACGCGCAACGCGCAGCGCATGCATGGTGGCCTCGGTGCCCGTGTTGGAGAGTCGCACCATGTCCATGCCGGTCATGCGCGTGAAGCGTTCGGCCAGCTCTATTTCGTAGGGGGTAGTCCAGGCGAAGATGTTGCCGTACTGCAGGACCTCGGCGACCTTTTCCGTCACGCCGGAATAGGCATGGCCCAGGATGATGGGCCCAAAGCCCAGGCGGTAGTCGATGTAGCGGTTGCCGTCTGCATCCCAAACATGGGCGTCTTTGCCGTGGGTGACGACAAAGGTATCCTCTTCCCAGTAGCGGAAATTGGAGTTAACCCCAAAGGGAATGCGGCGTTGGGCCTCAGCAAATAACTGCTTGGTCTTGGTCAAACTTTTCTGTTTTTTCATGATGAACCTCAATGGTTGAACCGATCAAAATCGTTCTTGGCGAGACATGGACTGACAGTTGGGATACGCTCTCGTGCATCTTTATGTTTGTCTCACCCCCCTGAGGATCGCATGAGTACAGAGTGGTGCAAGTATTCTGGCGGAAACGGGTCCATGGTTGCCATCAAGGGTACGGATAGCAAATTTCCACCAGGATTTACTAGCTGGGTCGTCTTTGTCCATATAGGCTTCACTCCTCGTTTGAAATGGCTGTTCGATCTATGCTGCGGCCTAGCATTCACCCATCAATTCGGCGAAACCCGCACGCCGTGCAGACCGTCGGCCGCCAACAGCGAGTCAAATTGGCTGGCCGGCTTGTCCCACGCATAGATTTCCTTCACGATGTCCAGATAGATGAACGTCTCCGCTTCCCGGACGCCTTCGACCGTGTAGAGCCTTTCGGTCAGAAATTGCAGCAAGTGCGCGTTGTCCAGGCAGAGGACTTCGACCAGCAGGTTGTAGGTCGCCGAACTGATGGTCAGGTAGATGACCTCATCGATCTCGGCGATTTCGGCTGCGATCTCCTTGAGCCGCGTGCCGTCGGCCTTGACGCCGATGAGGGCCATGGTGTGGTAGCCGATCTTGAGCGGGTTGGTCACCGCTACGACCTGCAATATCCCGGCATCCTGCAGGCGTTGATAGCGCTGGCGCACCATGCCGGGCGACACGTCGAGCCGCCGGGCAATTTCGCTGAAAGGCATGCGCCCGTCTTCTTTTAGCGCCTTGAGAATTGCCCGATCCATTTTGTCCATAATGCGTCCCTTACGCCTGTGCCGGCGCAGATTTACCCTCCCCCTGGCTTGCTTGCACCAAGAGGATGATGTCCTGTCGCCTGCTCTCAGCTATCACGGTATCGTGAATTGTGCAGAGTATAATGCGGAATGTGCAGCAAGTCAAGGGCCATTGTGCGAATTCGTTATGGAATAGTCTATTTTTGTGCGAATTCGGTAGAAATTGGGTGATTCATCTGAGGATTGGTCTTCTGCTGGTCGGGACGGTTGGGATCAAAAAACCCGAGCGCCCACGGGCGCTCGGGTTTTTTGAAAGGTCGAGTGCGACGGATCGCGTTATGCTGCGGCGCCTCCGCCGTCTTTGCTGTCGTCGACGACGTCGTCGATCGCATCCTCAACTGCATCGGCCGCGGCGTCAAGGGTTGCGGAGAGATCGGCCGCCTGCTCGTTCACAGCCTCCTCCCGAGCGGCCGCAGAAGCACTGTCGACGACCGGTCCGGCCGCGTCATATTGGAAACCGCTCCCATAGGGATGTTCCCGGGCGAGCTGGCCATACAGGTGATACTGGAAGAGCGAGATTGCCAGCACCGAGAGCGGAATGGTCACGATCAGGCCGACAAGACAGAGCACCGAACCGACGACGCTGGCCAACACGGAGATGGCCATACTGCCCAGCACCACGACGATGCCCACGACGATCACCTGGCCGATGTTGTCCCGGGTCCAGCGCCAGATTTCGGTCAATTGGAGCCCGCTGGCGATGCGCTCATCCTGGGCAAAGGCAATCGTGTAGGCGGGCGTGATCAGCACGACAAACAGGCCATAGGCAAAGGCCAGGAGTCCGACGCAGATTAGCACGCCGACGCCGAAGATCTGGGCGATCTCATTGCCCTCGGTCATCATGCCGCCGATGACCATAGGAATGCTCAGGATCACGGCCGGGAGCGACCAGATAAAGCCGACGACCATCAGCTTGAAGCCCCGCCCCAGATCTCCGCCCCAGTCATTCCATTCCGGCAATACCTGGGTCTTGTTGGCCTGAACGTTGCGCAGCAGGCGCAGGCTGTAGCCAGCCAGAATGAAGAAACCCAAGAAACCGATCAGCAAGAAGCTCAGCAAGAAACTGGCCAGTATGAGCCCCGTGCCGATGGCCAGCTTTTCAATGTAGCGGTCTTCGTCAAAGACAAAGGTGAATGCTCGGGCAATATCCATCAAAATTTCTCCTCGGTTCAAAATTGAAGTCACGCACTGCATGGTCCTCCTTGTCACATTATTTGAACTTCGTACATTCCTCCAGCGCGAAAACCGGCGGGAATGTACGAAGTTCAAATAATGTCTCTATCAGAGAAGTCTGACTTTTGAACCAAGTCAGACTTCTGAGGCAGCGGCGCAACTCTTGTCCATAAATGAAGCGATCCACACAAATGAAAAAAGCGACTCGCTTTGATTGCGGTGACGTACCCGCCTAGTAAATCTCGGCGGAAACAAACCCACAGTTTCTGCCAGAGGTGGGAGTGTCGAATTTCCGCCGCGGTATTTCCGCCGCAATTTATTAGTAAACGCTTGCCATAACGGCCCAGGCATAACCCATGAAAAGCCAAAGCAATATGAGGAGCGTAATCGCTCCCCCGATCAGGGCCTGCTGGCCGCCAAATCGGCGTCCAATGATCGCGGCCACGATGGCGATAATTGTCAGAGCCACAATCCAGTAGAGGACCGAGAATGGCATGTGCGACAATCCTTGGTGTCTTCATGTGAATTGCTGCGCCAACGGTAAACACTACGCAGGCCGCGGGGGAAGGTTTCGCGTTGCGCCGGAGTTTGCCGCCGGCCTTTTCATGGCGGTTCACAAGTGCCAATTCGCACCACGAGGGATGAAAATCCGCACAGATCAACTTATTCAGCGTCATCCGCGGCCCATTTTCAGGGCAGGGCCAGGGCGATTTCTTCCAGAACCGAAGACTCATTTTCTACGCGCCGCGCATCGCAAAGGGCCTTGTGGGCGGCGCTTCTCGCGTGGCGGCGGGCAATGCGGCCCAAAGCCCACGCTGCATGTCCGCGGGCCAGCGCTGCCGGATCACGCAGGGCCAGGACGAGCGCATCAATGGCCGCAGGATCGCCCCAGTTGCCCAGTGCCACGCAGACGTTGCGCAGCATACCGGCCCGCTTGGGCCGCTTGACGGGTGAGCGCCGGAAGTGGGATCGGAATGCTCCATCATCCAGCCAATAGGGATTGGACGATGCAAAACCGTCAAGCAGCGGCGGCGCAATGCGTTCGCCCCGGGCGGTGAGGCCGGTCAGCAGTGGCGTTCTTGCCGACAGGCGTTTGTTCCAGGGGCAGACTTCCTGGCAGATGTCGCAGCCGAAGATGCGGTTGGCAAAGGCCGGGC
>CAYZLP010000028.1:0-16335 GCA_964478635.1 uncultured Caldilineaceae bacterium | reverse complement strand
CATGGCGGTCACCATGCCGGAACTGGACAGCGCTGCGTTGACGCGTGAACTGGCGCCGCACGCGATCATTCGTTTCAATCTTGCTTGCATGGTTCGCACGCTCACGTGCGAACAGGTCTGACCGTACTAACCCATGCGCCGTCGGTGCGTACGTGGGCGTGCGCACTGGACGCCGAAACCATGATCTCGTATTGCCTTGAGTTTAGTCACCCAGCTTGAGCAGCGTAGCCAGGGCCACCTGTTCGAGCGGCGTGGTCTGGCCGATTTCCCAGGCAGCAGTGATGGAAGGAGTTGCTACCAGGTTCTGCAGCGCTTCCGTTTGGCTCATGAATTCCCACTGGTCGACCGGCGCGAGGAATGGAGGCAGCGTTGCCAATTGATGCTGTGCCGCACTCAACAACAACGCAGCTTCCTCATGTCTGGCGTAGGCCAGTGCGACTGCGCCCAAGCCGGCCAGATTGCGCACCGTCATGTGACGGTTCCTCCGCGCCACCGCCTGTCGCAAGCTGCGACAAAGGTACGTTTGCGCCTCATCGCAGCGTCCCGTGCGGCGGGCCACTTGCCCCAAATGGTGAAGCGTGATCATGACGCCATCGGGCTGATCGAGTTCGATGAAGAGGGCATAGGCCTCTTCGAAATGTTGCCGCGCCGTGAGGAAATCGCCCTGAAGCCAGGCGCTTTCCCCCACCAGTTCCAACGCCCATGCCAACCCCGCCCTGTCGCGAAGCGGACGGACGATCGCGACCATGCGCCGATAATAATCCGCGGCGGTGGCGTAATGTTCGGCCGCTGTCTCCAGCGCACCGTATTGCTGCATTACAAACGCCAGCGCTTCGGGATCATCAAAATCCTGGAGGTGAAGAAGACATTCATCCAGATAGCCGGCCAGGATCGTACGTTGGTCCGGAAGATCGCGCTGGCTGTGGACGAGCGCAGCGAGAAACTGAACAATTTGCCGGCTATCGCCGCGCCGACGCGCGAGTGCGAGACCTGCCTGAAAATTTATCTGCGCCGACTGAACATCATGCAAACCATAGGCATACCAGCCGGCGCAGTGATAAAATTTGAGCCGCACGTTCACGGCATCAAGAAGTTCGTTTGAGCCGCCAGAAGGGTACCCATGGCCCGCAGCGATCGTCGGATCGCCACCTGAACTGAGGATCTGTTCCGCTTCCTGTAATCCGGAAGCGACCGACTCATAATGGCCCTTGCGTCGCCGCAGAGCAGCCAGCGCCAGCAGAGCCCGCGCTCGTAGCAGCGTTGGCTCGCCATTGCCGTCCAGTGCAGCCCCCAGCCACCGCTCCGCCTCGCGGTCGTGACCGCGCAAGCGCCAAAACTCCTCCATGTCGACGGCCAGACGCAGCGCACAGGCCGGCTGCTTGTCCAGCATCCACTGGAAAGCGGCACGCATGTTGTCATGCTCTTCCTCTAGCAGGTCTAGCCATTCAGGCTTCGCCGCCTCGGCCATATGCTGGGCCGCGCGGCGGGCCAGCTCGCCGTAATAGGTCGCGTGACGACGGCGCGCCGCCTTCTCGCGACCGGATTGAGCCAGCTTTTCCAAGGCATAGGCACGCAGCGTTTCCAGCAATGCGAAGCGTATTTTCCCAGCGCGTGAAACGGCCGTCAGCATACTTTTGCCCAACAACGCCTCCAGCAGCGCCGGCGCACGGTGCAAGGCATCAAAAGCAGCTTGATCGAAACTGCCTACAAAAACGCCCAGGTCGCAGAAGAGCGCCTGCTCCATTGGCGTCAACAAGCGATAACTGCCCTGAATGGCGGCGCGCAGCGTACGTTGGGTCGGTGGTAGATCATGTGCACCGTCGACCAATACATCCAAACGATGCTCGCGTAGCTGACTGAGCAGTGCGTCCGGGGTCAGCAGATCCAGGTGCGCCGCGCCCAGTTCAATGGCCAGTGGCAAGCAATCCAGTTCTTGACAGATGGCCTGCAGCAGAGCACGGTCGGTTTTGGTCAAATCGACTGCCGTTTCCAGCCACTGCGCACGCTGGATCAAGAGTGCGACTGCCGCGTCCACCGCAAGCGGGGTGACTTTGTGACGCTGCTCTGCAAGCAGGTGAAGCCGCGCGCGACTTGTGACCAAGATTTGCAGTTCAGGACATGCGCGCAGCAGCCCGGTGACGAGCGCGGTCGCCGGGTTCTGGAAGCTCAAGGACTCAATGCTTGGGTCAGAAGCAGCCAGCAACTGCTCGAAGTTATCCAGTACGAGCAGCATCTGTTTTCGCCGCAGGTAGCTGATCAGCTGTGCGGCGGGCGGCTTGCTGGCGCTCATCGTCAGTTCCAGCGACGTGCAAATGCTGGCGGCCAGTTGAACCGGATCGATCAGGGTGGTCAAGGAAATAAATCTGACGCCGTCGCGCAGGAGGGGTTCCAGTCTATGGGCCACTTCCAACGCCAAGCGCGTCTTACCGACCCCGACTGGGCCAGTCAACGTCAAGAGCCGCCCGCGATGACCCAACATCCGGTTACAGAGTAACTTGACCTCTTCGTCGCGCCCGATCATTTCCGTTGGCGGCAAGTGCATCGAGGCGTCCCCATCATCCTCATCTGGCGCAGAGGCGGCGGGGCGCTGGGATATCGTTTGGGAGAATGGGGGAGATTTTTCACCGCGTGCAGATGCCGCCAGTTCAATCAGGCAGGCCGCCAAACGCGGTTCATCGTGTAAACCCAACGCCGGGACAAAGTGCTGGGAAACCTGGGCAACATCTGGACGCCGCGCGCCGCATTCCAGACTGGAAATGAATGAGACGCTGTAGCCCGTCGCTGCGGCTAGGTCGCCCTGCGTCATGGCCGCTCGCTTACGCAAGTTTCGCAAAAACCCACCAAACGAATCCGAGACCATAACAGAATCTCCGAGTAGTGCAAGGTGCAGGCAGCGTCGCCAGCCTTCAGAGCCTCTTCAGGTGAACGAGCCATGCAGTCGTAATTGAGCGTGGGCGCACCCCAAAATCTGTGCAATTTCAGTGTAATAATCAGCAGTGCTATTTTAGCACAGATGTATCCTTTAATAGTTAGCCTACTGTTGCAGGCCGCTCGCACTGCGTTGTTGGCCAAGGTTGCGGAAATCGCCATGTCCCGCACCATCGCCATGCCCAATCCGAGCGCCTACGCCGCCTTTGCCCAGTACGCGCAGGCAGACACGCGCGCTAGTAAATCCCGGCGGAAATAAGTCGACGGTTGCTACCAGAGGTAGGCCTACCCTATTTCCGCCGTGGTGTTTACGCCGCGGTGTACTAGTGAACAGCGGCGAACGCCATTCGCCGGTTTCAGGTAACAAGAGGGTTCATGTCAAATCTTCTCACATCGATCACGGCTATCCTACGCGAAAGCATCGCCGGCGACCCGCCGCCGCCGGCCAATCTGCTGACCATTGGCGACCGCTTGGCCGAACTGCTGGCCGTGAGCGTCGATCCCAGCGGCGAGGGCATTGCACGCTGGCTGGACAAGCTGCACGAGATCGCCGGCGACGCCGCGTTGCGCGAGACCCTGGTCGTGCGCGCCGTCCAGATGCGTTTTCCACGCCTGGCCGAAACGCTGACTTTGGCCAATGTCATCCACATCGAGTGGGCGGGCGATGAGCCTTCCGCCTTTCGCATCGATTGGGCGCAACTGGACCGTTTCATGAAGCAGCCGGGTGAAAGCGGTCTTGCACTGCTCTTGGGCAAGGTGCAGAACCTGGAGGATCTCCATGCGCTGCAAGTTCTGGGCCTCATGCTTGTCGCTGCGCCCCGTGCCCTACTGGCGCTGGAGTACCGCCAGCAGGGCTTTGCCGGGCTGCCCCTGGGCGGCGTCCCAGGCATCAACTCGGATGAGATCCGGCAGATCATCGATGAGCTAATCCAGTCGCCCTTGCGCCTGCCGCTGCCCTTTGACCTGCCCTTGACCCTGGCCGAGTTCATGCAAATCGCTTCCGCCACTGCCGATGGTCCGCTGGGTTCCATTACCATCGATGCCCCTGCCAACCTCAACCAGCTGGACGATCTCGCGTTGGCTGTGCGCCTAAAGCAGGCGGAGAGCGTGAAGCAAAAAAGGGTTGATCTGGGGAACGGCTGGAAGATTGGTTTCGAAAGCCGCGATAGCGGTGACAGAAGTTATCGCCTCCAGTTCAACAGCACGGGGCTCGACCCGACCGTGCGTCCGGCGGGTGACTTGACCATTTTGATCGGCAAAGAGCCGACCGACGGCAACGCCTTGCTCGTCGGCGATGCGGCGGGCACGCACTTTGCCGTACAGGCCGTTCAGGTTGGCTTGCGCCTGCGCGCCGATGGGCCCCTCTTCGACGTCGTGCTCAAGCTGGCGCGCATTGAGTTTGCGCTGGCGCCCGACTTCCTAAAGTTTTTGAGCTTTGGCCTGACCTTGCCTACCTTGCTGCGCTTCGACACCGATCTCGAGATGCGCTATGGGCAGGGTCAAGGGTTGACCGGCCAAGGCAGCGCCGACGGCATGCCCGCCTTGGGTGTACAGTTCGCGACGCCCCTCAACTTAAAGATCGGCGGCGGCGGGGCTGGCCTCAGCGTCGAACAGGTGGTCACGCGGCTGGAGGTTGCGACGAAAGCGGGCGGTCTCCACGTGCGCGCCCGTTTTCGCTACGGAGCCAGCGCGCAATTCGGGCCGCTGCGCGCGTCCATGGAGGGAGCGGGCGTCTGGATTGGGCGCTGGCAGGGTAAGAGTGGCGCAGCCGAATGGCCGGATGGTATCGGTCTGGCGCTGGATGCCGGGCCGGTCGCGGGCGGCGGCTTCCTCAAGTTCGTCAACGAGCAGGAGATCGCCGGCGCGCTCCAGCTGAAAATTCTGGGCATCGGCGCCTTTGCTTACGGGCTCTATCAGACCCTGCCCGGCGGCGATGCAGCTTTTGTGGCCCTCATCGGCATCCGACTGCCCCTGCCGGGCATCCAACTCGGCTTCGGTTTCGCCGTCTCCGGCTTCGGCGGCCTGGTCGGTCTCAATCGCCGTGCGGACACCGACCTGCTGCGCGAGCGACTGGCCAGCGGCGCCAGCGGCGATGTGCTCTTCAATGACGATCCGCTGCGCAATGCCCCCAAGTTACTGGGCGACATGCGCCAGTTCTTCCCCGCGGAGAAGGGCGTCTTCCTCATTGGCCCGACGCTGCAAATCAACTGGTTGCTCATCCTCAAGCTGGATGTGGGACTCTTCATCGAGCTGCCCGGCCCGCGCAAGATCTTCATTGCCGGCAGCGCCCGCCTGGTTCTCGGCTCCGAAGCCTTTGCCCTGGTCTATTTACGCATGGACTTCATTGGCGGCATCGACCTGGTCAAATCGCTCATCTTCTTCGACGCCATGCTGGTCAACTCACATGTACTGGGCATCTTCCGCATCACGGGCGGCGTGGCCCTGCGCATTGCCTTCGGCAACAACGGCTACTTCCTCTTCACCGTTGGCGGTTTCCATCCCTCCTTCAACCCAGGAGCCATGGAGTTGCCGCGTGTGGCCCGGGTAGGCGTGTCGGTTTCGCTGGGCGTGGTCTGGCTCAAGCAGGAGATGTATCTCGCCATAACGTCCAACACTTTTCAGTTGGGCGCACGCACTGAGGCCGGTCTGGAAATTGGACCGATTTCGGCCCACGGTTGGTTTGGTTTTGACGCCCTGATTCAGTTCAAACCCTTCTACTTCGTGGCGCGCGTCGACGCCGGCTTTGATGTAGAGGTCTTCGGGGTCTCTCTGTGTAGCGTGCGCGTTGAGGGACAGTTGAGCGGACCCGGCCCGCTAACATTGCAAGCCAAAGCCAGCGTGCGCTTGCTCTTCATCAAGGTCTCGGCCCAAGTAACCATTGAGTTGAGCAGCAATCCGCCCGAACTTGTTACGGCCATCACCGATCTGCCTGCGCATCTGAAGCCGGAACTGCGCAATCCCGCCAATCTTCGTGTGGAAGGGGAGGATCGCAGCGTCATCTTTGCGGGTCAGACTGTCGCGCCGGCCGATAAGTTGAAGCTGCTGGCGCCTGTCGGCGCACTGATTTGGGAGCAGAAACGCGTGCCTTTGGCCTTTTCCATCCAGAAGGCGGAGGGTGTGCAGCTAGGCGGCTGGCATAGACTGAACGCCGCCAGCAGCCTGGGCGCCGATACCCCGGAATACGATTGGTTTGGCGTGGGAACCTATCTCAACTTAAGTGACGCCGAGGCGCTCAACAACACCCGCTTCGAGCGACAGCAGTCGGGTCTGCGCATGAACGCCGGCGTCCTCGCCAGCGGCAACAGCCGGGAGGCCAAGATCGAAATCGAGATCATCAAGCTGCCCGTCCGCTTCAAGTTCCTGGGCTTCTTTGCCATCCGCCAATATGTAGGCGTGGCCCTGGCCGGCGTGCTCAACGAGCGTGCAGGCGGCGCACGGCCGGCGGGCGGCACTCCGGCGGTTACGGTGGCCCAGGAAAGCTGGAGCCATGTGGGCCCTGATGGCGCCCTGCACAACGTTACGCCGCTCAACGCCGCGCAGGCCTTTGTGGAGGCCAAACGCTTCGGCGGCGTTGCCCTGCCTGCGGTTGACGCCGCGCTTGATCTGACCGGAGTCTTCTAACTATGGCTGAACAACCGGAAGTCCTCACCTTCAACGCCTGGCAGCGCGCTACCCTGTTCGACCGAGCCAAACGTCCGGACGGCAAGGCGCGCCTGGAGAGCGCCGTCACCCTCACGCTGACCGATAGCGAGACCAATCAGTCGGCCAGCGATGACGTGACCTTCACCCTGCTCGCCGCCGGTGATGTGGCCGGCCTGAAACCAAACGCAGTCAAGCACGTTGCCCCTGCGCCCTTTGCCCGTGACGCCGAAACCACCAAGTTCGTCCACATCGACCTCTGGGAACCGGATCTGCCCTGGCGCTACACGCCCTTGCCCGCCCGGAATCAGCCGACCCCATCCACGCCTGACAACTTCGTCATCCCGCCCTGGCTGGTGCTGCTCGTCGGCCTGGACACGGAGATTCGGGTCGAGGTAGGCGTCGTAACGCGGCTGGACGATGGCGTGCTGCGCTTGCACGATCTTGCCCATTCGCATCTGTGGGCCCATACCCAGTGGGATGGCCAACGTACCATCGCCCGCATACTCTCGCCACGGGGATCGGAGTTGGATGCGGACGGCAAACCCCTGGGCCTCCGGCCGCAACATGAGTACGTGGCCGTGCTCGTACCCGCCTTCAACCCAGCCGGCGCGCCCATGTGGCGCGTCGACGGCGAGAGTGTGATCCGGGACTTTGGCCCGCGTGGCGCCCTGCCCGCTTTCTATTCTTGGCGCTTCTGGACGGCCGAGGCCGGTGATTTCGAGACCCTGGCCGCAGCGCTCAAGCTGCCGCCGGCGGCCGATGTCGGCAAGGCCACGCTCCACTACCGGCGCACAGTAGTTGAAGACAATCTCGACATCCAGGTGACCATGGAAGTGCGTGGGGCCATCACCTCACTCCAGCCGCCGACCCCGCCCAACCAGGCGGATCTGGACACCGTAATCGCGGATGTCGATGGACTCAACGACGAGTTTCCTCTTACAATCGGCCTGCCGTCCTATGGACGACCCTGGCTGCCTGATCCCGACAGTATTCTTGCCGGCTGGCCACAGCAACTAACCGACGATCCGCGGGTTCGCAGTGTCGCCGGGTTGGGCGTCTGGATGGGAGTGGAGGCCCAGGAGGCGCTGATCAACGCGGCGGTACAGCAGGCTGGCGCGCTACGCGAGGCGGGTCAGCGCATCAACCATCTGGCGTTGGGCCTGTGGGCGTCCAAACGGCTCTGGGATCGCCGCCTGCCTACCGACAAAAATGCCCGCCTGCGCATCCTCGGTTCCATGATGGCGCGCATGACGGCCAAAGACGGCGGCATCGTACTCGACCGGGTGACCGGGCCGGCCAGCACGCTGCCGCCCGCGCTCTTCTCCAGCGCGGCACAACGCGTCCTGCGCGGGGGCAGCAGCGCCACGCGCCCGATCACCGGCGGCCTCGACTACAGTGCAGCCTTGGCAGTCGTCAACACGCCGGACCCGCTGCCGCTGCGTGCGCCGGTCGGACTGCCTCATGTTGACGCGGTCGCGGCCGAAGTCGGCCTGCCCCTACTGGAGGAGATTCTCGAAATCGACGACGCTTGGATCGCCGACGTGATCGACGAACTCTGGCAAATCGTCCGGGAAATCAGCCAGGAGTTCCGCCAGAATTACCGCGATCTGCTGGAAAGCGGCAATGCCCAGGATATCCCCTTCTTGCGCCAGGCCCTGGCTGAAGCACTGCTGGAGCGGCTGACCGAGCTGCTGCAAATGCGCTTGGCGGAGCGTGCACTGCCCTGCGAGGGCGGCCAGATCACTTACGGGATCGGCCGCCTGCCGATGTTCGAGACCTGGGAATACTATGCCCGCGTACTGGAAGACGACTTCATGCGAAACCAGTTCCACGCAGCGCTATGGCTTGCCCTGCGTCGCTGCATGGCGCGCCGCATCTGCCCGGAGTTGATCGCCAATCTCGATCTGCCGCTTGCAGACCGGGAACAATTCTGCGATGACCTACTCCCCGTCCGGCCGCCGCCACGACCGCGTCAACGGCCGGTGCATCTGGATGCCCTCTCCGATGCGCTCTATGCGGCCCTCGATCCGCGCCGCGAGGACGCTCCCGCGCGCCTGCGCATCTGCGCCCGTCTCAGCGGCGTGGATTGCACCCGTTTGGTT
The DNA here is from genome assembly GCA_964478635.1 of uncultured Caldilineaceae bacterium. Classification (GTDB taxonomy): domain Bacteria; phylum Chloroflexota; class Anaerolineae; order Caldilineales; family Caldilineaceae; genus JAGRCP01. Next base: position 7,663 of record CAYZLP010000028.1, on the reverse strand, counting down.
CCTGTGGAATATGCAATTGGCCTGGACTTTCCTACCTGGGAACTACTGCGTCAATACGACAAAGAGTGGCTGCTGCCCGGCGTGGGCGCATTGGAAATGGACACGATCACGGCGCTCCAGACCAATCCCGCCTTCATTGACGCTTACATGGTAGGCGTCAACTCCCAATTCATGAGCGAAATGCGCTGGCGCGATCTAGCCGTGGACCGTACCAGCACGCCGTTGCGCATGTTCTGGGGACAGGTCAACTACGCTACGCAGACGCGTGAAGCCGACATCGAACCGCTGGCTGAATGGGCCAAAGCGCCCGCCAACCCCATAGGCGACCTGAGCCATCAGAGCATCCAGCCCAGCGATCCGGCGAACGCCAGCGGCAGTCGCCTGGTGATTGTCTTTCGCAGCGATCTCTTCCGGCGTTATCCGGCCACACTGGTCTATCTCGTCAAGCCCAAGACGCCGCCCGAACAAGATCCCCAAGAGCTCTATCTGGATGAACTGCTCAAACGCACGCCGGACCTCAATCATGACGCCAATGCACGCGCCGATCGCGAGTTTTTCGGCCCCATCTTTTCCGGCACGATCACGCCCCAGATCACCTTCTTCGCTTTCGACGTGACGCCTGAAACGCTCGATCAATATTGGCTGGTGCTGGACGAACCGCCGGCCGAGCTGCGCTTCCGCAACGACGCCAAAAGCCGACCGCTGAACGCGACCAACGGCGCAACCATCGCCCAGTCTGCGTTGGACCAGCCCACGCGCGTCGCCATCAGCGGTAAAAAACTGGAGGAACAGGGGAACCAGCCATGAATACTTTCGTCTACCGCAACGCCCGCCGTAGCCGCGTAGAGGCTGCGCTGGTCATGCTGGGCGACGCGCCCTCCGACCTGCGCACGCTGTTGCTGGATGAGCTGGACGCGCTCCAGGCGGAGGACTGGTCGGTGAGCGACCGCACCTATACAGCCGTAGGCGCAGACTGGCTGTGGATGACGCGCCTGACGCTCAAGCTCCAAGTCGATGATGATCCAGTGAACCTCGCGCTGGGTGAACCGGCGCGGCTGAGCGAGGCCCAGGCCGCCTCCGTGGAGACGCTGCCCCACTTTCCGGGCGGGCCGCCGCCCGATTACCTGGATCAGGTGCGGAGCGCGGTCGACGGTGACGAAGAGATCCTGGCGGAGTTGTTAAGCGCCGGCCATCGACGATGGCTGCTCCAGCCCGCGGCTGAGCGACCCTATCCCTTCGATGACGTGGGCGTGCTGCTGCCCCTGCGCCTGGAGACGCTCTTCGATCGGCCTGCATCGGAGTACAACGATGATCCCACAAGTTGGCGGCTATCGTTGCGGGTCATTCCGGATGAAGCCTCCATTTGCCGGGATGATGCCTTTGTCAGCCCAGATGAACGGAAAGCCGCAACCGCCTTCTGGAACGCCGTGCAGCAACCGGGCGATCCCGGGCCAAGCTGGCTTGATGGCGAAGATGCCGCGGTCGCATGGGGCCAATTCTGTGCGCGCGTGACGCCTGCCCGCGCCGCCTGGCTGATCGGCGAGTTGGACGCAGCGCGCGTGGGCGAACGCATCGCAGTGTCTCTGCCCCCCGCCATGCCGCCCGCTCCCCAGCCAAACCGTGTGGGCGGGATGCCGCCTGAACTGCAAGTCATCATCACGACTACGTTGGCAGTCGACGGCCTGACCGAGCATGCCATTGGCAGATTGCCCATGGCGCCGGATCAACAGATCGCTGCAGAAAGACTGCTGCTGCCCGTGCCGGCGAACCTGGATGAAGAACGCGCGCGCTGGTGGAGCAACTGGGCCGAAGCCAAAGCCGTGGGGCTTGGCGGTGAGTGGCTGCTGCCGCCAGGCGTAACGCCGCAGAACATCGAGACCCTCTACGTAGTCGGCATCGGCGATGAGAGACCGGAGGCCCATTTCAAGGCCCAGATCGATGCCGGCGAACTGGGCGTGCTGCGTCTGGGCGCGCCCACCAATACGGTCCATGGCCGGCCGGCGGCAGATCTCGGACAGGCCAACGCCGATTGGCTGGCCGTTGCACAAGCGCGCCTGCGCCAGAAAGCCGCGCCGGAGCAGTCGATCCTTTCCGGAGTCGGCAGAACGCTTCAGCACTTTCTTGTCGGCGACGCGCCTGACTTGCCCTTTTTCCCAGGGGCTGACGTAGCGGACGACACCACGCTGAGCCAGAGCATGGTCAAAGCGCTCTGGCCGGCGCTGTGGGGCCAGTGGATGACCCAACTATGGCAACTGGACGCAGAAGGGTATCGCGTCGGCGCATGGATGATGCAGCATTTCTGCCCAGAAGGCCCCCTGATGCCCCTGCGCATCGGGGAACAACCCTACGGCCTGCTACCGGTGACGGCCCTCTCCCAGTGGCGCACACTGCCGGTATTCACGCCCGAGGCCCAGGCGCAGGCTCAGGTCGAAAGCGCTATGGCCGCCTCGCTTCATGCAGTTTGCCGCGGATTGGCCTACGACGCCGAACAAAGGCGATCGGCCATGGAAAAAAGCACGGCATCCTTCATGCAGAACCTGGGACATACTGCCCTCAGCGCAGACTACATCGTGCGCAGCTTCGGCCCGGCCTGGGCTTTTCTGGCACCCTTGGCGATCCAAGTGGGGTTGAACCCGGCGCTCTTTCTTGGCGCACAGGCGCTGGCCCCGGAGGAGCAGCCCGAGTTGTTTCGCCAGGCAAGCCGCGCTTATGAACCTGCCCGCGCGCTTATGCAACGCGACCCGAGCGACATCTTTCTTGCCAGTGGCGATGGCCATGCACTGGACATGCCGCTGGTCCAGCCGCCAGCCATGACCTACCGCCTGGGCTTTCACCTGGAGCGCGAACGCTATGAGCTGACGCAACTACTCATCGATGTGCTGGAGGGTCGCAGCCTCGCAGATTTGTTCGGTGATGAATTTCGCCTGCGCATCCTACCCTATAGCCTACTCATTCGGCTGTTGATCCACGCTGGGCAGGCGGTCGTGCCTTGGCGCCAGGCGGCGGAACTTCCCCGCGCCCAACGCATCATCATCGAAGAGCAGGAGCGCAGCACGTTGGAGATTGGCCAATGGCTTGATCAACCGCAGTGGCACGGAGAAGAGGTGGATCCCGCAACCGACCAGGTGCGTAGCTTCACCCTCAATCTGCCGCCGATCTGGCGTGCGGACCTGGAACGCGCCTTGCGCGCCACCCTCGACAGCGCCAGTTACCGCATCGATCCGTGGATCACTGGCTTTGCCTGGCAGCGTCTCAAACAGCAGAGTGCCGGTCCCCGGCGCAACCAGCGCCTGGGCGTTTATGGCTGGGTGGACGGTCCCTTCGAAGGCGCGCCCGGCCCCAACGAATATGGAAGGCTGCACACGCCTTCCTATAACCAGACGCTGGCGGCGCTGATCCTGCGCGACCAATTTCTCTCGGCGCAGCGTCTCGGCCTGAACAGCGAAGATGGCGACAACCCGTGGGCCATGAACATTGGCTCGCAAAGCGTACGTCTAGCCGAGGAGATCGCAGACGAAGTACGCATGGGCTTTCACATTTATGAGATCGTGGGCCGCCACGTGGAGCACGTCATGGCCGATCAGCCGGGCGGCCCTGAGGTTGTCAGGCAGCTGCGCCTCCATCCGCGCTACGCCATGCGCCCGGAACGTCAAGATCCCCATGAAGTCTGCAATGGCATCGCTGCGCTGAGGAGCTTGTTGGGCAAGGACCCCGCCTTGCCCCAGGGTGACCCTGTATTTCCGCTGCGTGAATCGCAACGGCGCGCGCTGCAGCGCATCGATGCGGCGCTTGACGCCTACGGCGATCTGCTCATGGCCGACGGGACCATGCAGTTGGTCAACCGCCAACCCGAACGTGCGGCCGAGAGTATGGACGCCGCTTCCGGCTTCACGCGCCCGCCCGCCTTCGAATTTACGCGTACGCCGCCCTCCGGTTATCAACTGGAGAGCCTGGTCTTATGCGCGCTGCCCTATCGATCCAGCGCCGGCTTGGGCAGTACCGCCGATCCAATCCGCGTGGCCGATGCGTCCGTGGCCGCGTTCCTAGACGCACAACTGGGCGATGGCTGGTTGTGGCGCGCCTACGCGCCCGACGACGGTGAAACCGTCATCGGTAGTATCTCGCTGGCCGAGTTGGGCTTTGCGCCCCACGAGACGCTGGCCCTATCCGAGCAGATGCTCTGCGATCTCGCGCAGCTGCGCCTCGGCCTGGTCGACGTGCGCATGGCGGCCCCACGCCAACATGGGTTGGCGCAGGAGTTGGTGCGCGCGCTCGGCAGCCGGCCCTTGGCCGGGCGCGATCTGGGCGGCGACTCCAAGCAGCAGCGCGCCGCGGATGACTTGGCCTACCGGGAGTTGCGCAGTCGCTATGTGCGATTGTACCGGAACTGTACGACGCTGGCAACGCGTCTGCGCACGGCCAAAACAGACGGCGTCCGCGCCACCCTGTTGCGCCGTGCACTGATCTGGGGCGTGATGCCGGCCGCCGAAACGACAGACCGGGACGCACTCTATGCCCTGTTGGCGGGCCAGCCGTTGCCGCCAGGCAGTCCGACGACCGCCACGCTCACCGAGCGGGCCGCGGAGGTGCTGGAGCAACGCCTGCGCCTGGCGCCCGATCCGACCTCACTGCCGTCGGCCGCGGAGTTGGCCAGGCCGCTATCAGATGACGCACAGCGCAAGCTGGATGCCATTCCCGACGGCATTCCCTCGCTGGCTACGGCCATTGCCAACCTGGCTTCACCCAACGGCCGGCTGGCCATTTTGGCCTGCTGGACGCGCAGTCGACTGCTGGCAGTTAGCAAGCTGGAGATCGGGCAGCCGGATACACTGCTGGACGAAAGTTGGCTGACCGTGACGGCGGCAACCCGCGCCGAACTGGCACGCCTGGAAGCAATCCAGTTGGAAATCGAGCCCCCACTGATCGCTTGGAGCAGTTCCCCCGGCGATCCGTGGCAAAAGACGCTGGTTGCAGAGAACTTGACTCGGCGTGACACGCCCCACGAAAAGAGGGCGGATGAATCAGTCTTGGGTCTGGTTACGCGGCCCTTTGTAGCGGGCTACGGCGTGGATGACGCGTGGACGGGCGACCGAGTCGCAGCGGGCATGATCGACGCCTTCGGGGAAGCAATCCCCATGCCCCAACGCACGAGCACGGCCGCATTTGGCTTCAATGCACCCGCCGCACGGCCGCCCCAGGCCATTCTGCTGGCCGTACCGCCAACGCCTCGTCAACGTTTGGAGAACGCACTGCTGCATCGGATCGTTGCCGAGACGCGCCAGCTGGCCCATGCACGCGTGGCTCGCGTTGAAGAGTTGGGCGACCTGCAAGCGTTGGCGCCGACGACCTGGCTGCCAATGTCCGGACCGAATCGCTTCCACCTCGATCCGTACCCGACATTGGCTTGATGACCGGCAAGTCCGGCCTCATTCGAACCGGCTTTGAGCGATTTCCCGCCGGCAGCGGTAGACGCTGCTGCCGGCGGAAATAAAACAGAGGAAGTCCTATGGCGACCAACTTCATGACTTACCTACGCATCGAGCCACGACCGTACGCACGCGACTTCGAGGCCGGTCTTGCTGCCTCAATCCACGATCCGGTCTGGTTTCTGGCTCGGCAATGGCAGATGAACGAGCATCAGGGTGAAAACGCCTCTTCGCCGGTCTGGATCGACTTCACGCTACGCAGTCGTCCCATCCGCACAGGCGATGCGAACTTCGATCCAACGATCACGCCTGCCGAAGCCATTGTGGAATCGGAGGCGGACGATTGGTGGACTTGGGGCCGACGCGTGCGCATTGGACGACGCCTGGCAGCAAACTATCCTGAGTTGGCTGCGACCAACGCGTACCGTCTGCACGCCCCGCCGCCCTACGAGCAACTGAGCGGTGCGCTGGACGGACGCGCGATCTGGCGCGATCGCGACGCCCTGGGCATTCCGGAGGCAGCGTTCGGTGCAGAGATCCCGCGCGACAGCCAACCGGCCTGGTCGGACGAAGCGCTGCTCTATGACCAGGATGCCGGCAGCGCCTTTGACGCCGGCGATCAGCGGCTGGTGGTGCAGGGTCACCGGGGCGGGCCCATGGACTGGCACTCAGTCGATGCGCTGCCGGCCGTCGCCGCCGAAGAGCCTTGGCTGGAAGCGGGAGAGACTATCCCCACCCAGCTGCACTACCCAGGCGCACCGGCCGATCGCTGGTGGCAGATCGAGGATGCTGAGGTCGACCCGGGAGGCTACGTGCCCGACAGCGCACACACGTCCACGGCGTTCCTCACCGATCTGATCGTTTCACACAGCAATGACTGGTTCCTCATGCCGGTCTCATCACCCATAGGCCACCGCGCCGGGCATGTGGTAGCCATCGTCGCCATGACGGTACGCGATGCGTTTGACCGGACCTACAGCAGCGAAACGCTGACAGACGAGCAGCAGCCGCGCTGGCCGGGCTTGCTGCCCCCGTCGGGTTGGACGATCTTCGGGGTGGACGGCGCTGCCCCGGATGACGAGGCCGCCCCTGCGCCGGGACTGACGCCTGGAACGCTGATCCTGTGGCACGTGGCCGAGCAGCCCCTAGAGAGCCTGGCGTTGGAGCGGGTGCAGTTTGGCCTGGACGAGGAATCAAATCTACTGTGGGCCGTGGAGCGCACGCTGGATGGACGCGCGGTTGACTCACTGCCGCGGCCCGATAACGCGATCGGAGACAAGTTCAACAGCGGTCGCCCGGCAGGTGACACGCGGCGCGGCCACGCCAAAGAATATGCCTACGTGCCGGCCCAAGGCATTGCGCCCTACTGGCATCCGTATCCGCTGGCAGAAGTGGACGGGAAGCGTCGCTTGGTTCAGCACAGACTGATCGACCTGACGCGTCAGAAACCCACCCCCATGCCGCCGCCCCAAGCTGCCGTCTTGCAGGCCCAACAGATCCTGCCATTGGCGATTCCCAGCAACGGCATCGAGATCGAGCGACGCTGGCAGCTGGCGCGTGACATGAACGGCGCGCCCGTACTCTGGATCCAGCGCCAGCGTCGCACGCTGTTGGCCCCGCCGGCCCGCCGTCTGCGCTTCGACGTAATGGAAGAGGCTGCAATCTGATCGAGGCGCAATCTAATCGAGGCGTCATTCGAACTTCGCACATTCTACCAAGGCAGCAACTAGCCGGTATGTGCGAAGTTCAGATGCTGGGGTTTTGAGGCGCCGGCTTTTCCGCTTTCCCCCTTGACAAGCGTCGCCAATCGGCATACAATATGTGCAATCACACACCCAACGTGCATTTGCACAAACGCTTCCCATGCTCAACTACGAAGAACATGACCTGCTCGCCCAGGTCGCTTCCATGTACTACGAACAGGAAATGACCCAGGACGCCATTGCTCAGGCCCTTGGGCTCTCCCGCGTCAAGATCTATCGGCTCCTGAAGCAGGCCCGGGAAGAGCAGGTGGTCCAGTTCACGATTACGTGGCCGGTGCAGCGGGTGCCGACGCTGGAGCGGGCGCTGTGCGAGACCTTTGGATTACGCGAGGCGCTCGTTCTGCGGCCAAGCGGCAGTGACCAGACCTATGGCCTGGCCCGTCTCGGCCAGCTGGGCGCGCGCTACCTGGAGCAGATGCTCCACGACGGCATGACGCTGACGGTCTGCCTGGGACGCTCGACCTATGAGGTCAT
>CAYZLP010000027.1:0-16406 GCA_964478635.1 uncultured Caldilineaceae bacterium | reverse complement strand
GCTGGTCGAGAACCTGAGCGAACTGGCGGCCTATGCGGGAGACCACGGCGTCGTCATGTGCATCGAGCCGCTTAACCGTTTTGAGACGAGTTTCATCAATCTCGCTGACCAGGCCATCGAAGTCGTTGACCGCGTAGACCACCCTAACTGCAAGATCATGCTGGACACGTTCCACATGAACATCGAAGAGAAATCACTGGGGAGTGCCATTCGGGCCGCCGGTCCGCGATTGCATCATGTTCATACGTGCGAGAACGATCGTGGTGCGCCTGGGTCGGGTAACGTTGCCTGGGACGAGGTGGCAGCCGCCCTGAAGGACGTCGGTTACGACGGACCAGTGGTCATCGAATCATTTACCGCCAAGGTCAAGAGCATTGCCCGGGCAGCCGCCATCTGGCGTTCGCTCGCTCCCACCCAGGATGATCTCGCCAGAGACGGCCTGGTCTTTCTAAAGGGTCTGCTCGCCTGAGCGGCGCTATCCGGGGAGGGAAACCATGTCCAAGACGATAGCTCTCATCGGCGCGCTGGACACCAAAGGCCCTGAATTCGCCTTCGTCAAAGAACTCATCGAGGGCCGCGGTCACAAGACGCTGGTCGTCAATACCGGCGTTGCCGGCGAACCGGCTTTCGAGCCCGATATCGCTGCTGACCGGGTGGCTGAGGCAGGCGGAACCACGCTGGCCCAATTGCGTGAAAAGGCCGACCGGGGCGAAGCGATGGACGTCATGGCTCGTGGAATCGCGCAGATTGCACGCGAGCTTTACGATCAAGGCCGGATCGACGGCGTGCTCAGCATGGGAGGGTCGGCGGGTACACTCATGGGCACCAGCGCCATGCGCGCGCTGCCCGTCGGCGTGCCCAAGGTTATGGTCAGCACGCTGGCCTCAGGAGACACGAGAGCGTATGTCGGCACCAGTGACATTGTCATGATGCACTCGGTGGTGGATGTGGCCGGTATCAACCGGTTGAGCGCCCGGATCTATGCGAATGCCGCCGGCGCGATTGTAGGGATGGTTGAAACACCCGAGCCAGATGCAAGCGACAACCCTCTTTTGGCTGCCTCCATGTTTGGCAACACCACCATTGTTGTTGACCGTTGCCGCAAAATCATGGAGGAACAGGGGTACGAGGTTCTGGTGTTCCACGCCACAGGCACCGGTGGGCAGACGCTGGAGAGCCTGATAGCCGATGGCTACATTACCGGCCTGTTGGAGATTACTACGACAGAATGGGCCGACGAGCTGACCGGTGGCGTGCTTAGCGCCGGGCCGGAACGGATGGACGCGGCGGCGGCCCAGGGTATTCCCCAGGTGATTGCCCCGGGTTGTCTCGACATGGCCAACTTCTGGGCGCGGGAGACCGTTCCGGAGCGCTATGCCGATCGCCTGTTCTACCAGTGGAACCCGAATGTAACCCTCATGCGGACCACGCCGGAAGAGAACGCAGAGTTGGGCCGGATCCTGGCGGAGAAAGCCAATCGGTCGTCTGGTCCAGCGGCCTTCTTCTTGCCCCTGAAAGGTGTCTCGCTCCTGGATGCGCCGGGCAAGGAGTTCTGGTGGCCCGAAGCCGACGAGGCATTGTATGAGGCGATCAGGACCCACGTCCGTGACGACATTCCAGTTTACGAGCTGGACTATAACATCAACGACGACGCCTTTGCCGAGGCGATGACAGCGAAGTTGCTCGAGTTTCTGGCAGAAGGTGAGTAGAGGAGCCTCTCATGCCATTCATTTCACGAGAAGAATCATTGCGGCGCTTGCGAGCGCAAACGGCCGCCGGCAAAGCGATCATCGGCGCCGGCGCAGGAACCGGCATTTCGGCCAAGTTCGCCGAGCGCGGCGGGGTCGATCTGATCATCATCTACAACTCCGGTCGCTACCGCATGGCCGGACGCGGCAGCCTGGCCGGATTGCTGCCGTATGGCGATGCCAATGCCATTGTGATGGAGATGGCCGGTGAAGTGTTGCCCGTCGTTAAGGACACCCCGGTTCTCGCCGGTGTCTGCGGAACGGACCCGTTCCGGATGATGCCCGTCTTCCTGCGCCAGGTGAAAGAGGCAGGCTTCGACGGTGTCCAGAACTTCCCCACCGTAGGCTTGTTTGATGGCACGTTCCGTTCCAACCTGGAGGAAACCGGGATGGGCTACGGGCTGGAAGTGGACATGGTTGCTGAAGCGAGCCGCCTGGGTTTGCTGACCTGTCCCTATGTCTTTACACCTGATGAAGCCAGAGCGATGGCTGAGGCCGGCGCAGACGTCCTTGTGCCCCACATGGGCCTGACAACGAAGGGCGCTATCGGGGCCCAGACCGCTCTGACGTTGGAAGAGTCCGCCAAACAGGTGCAGGCCATGCGGGACGCGGCCGTCGCGGTCAAGCCAGACATCATTGTGCTTTGCCACGGCGGTCCCATTGCCGAGCCGGAAGATGTGCGTTTTATCCTGGACCATACCGAGGGTATCGCGGGCTTCTTTGGCGCGTCGAGCATCGAACGATTGGCGACTGAGCCTGCCCTGGAAGCCCAGGCGCGGCGTTTCAAAGAGATTGAGGTGGCCGGTTAGGTCACCCACGTAACAGAAAATCTAGTGCTACATAGTTAACGAAGGAGAGGATACCATGGCACGCAATGTCACTTTATTCACTGGACAATGGGCAGACCTGACCCTGGATGAGTTGGCCCGCAAGGTTAGCGAGTGGGGTTTTGACGGCCTGGAACTGGCCTGCTGGGGCGATCACTTTGAGGTCGATAAAGCTCTATCCGACGATGCCTATGTCCAGAGTCGTTGGGACATCCTGAACAAGTATGGCCTCAAGTGCTTTGCCATCAGCACCCATCTCGTTGGCCAATGTGTGGCCGATGACCCAATCGATGCCCGACACGAGCGTATTTTGCCGGCGCGAATCTGGGGCGACGGGGATCCCGAAGGTGTGCGGCAACGCGCCGCCCAGGAGTTGAAAGACACGGCCAAGGCGGCCAAGCTTTTCGGTGTGGACGTTGTCAACGGCTTCACTGGCAGCAGCGTCTGGAAGAATATCTATTTCTTCCCGCCCACCAGCCAGGAAGACATCGATGCCGGTTACGCGGACTTTGCCGCGCGCTGGAAACCCATCATGGACGTCTTCCAGGAAAACGGTATCAAGTACGGTCTTGAAGTCCATCCGACCGAGATCGCCTACGATATCATTACAGCCCACCGGACACTGGAATCTCTCGACCACCATCCGGCGTTTGGTTTCAACTACGACCCAAGCCACTTCGTGCATCAGTTCCTTGATCCTGTGGAGTTCATCTACGAGTTCGCAGACCGAATCTGGCACATGCACGTCAAGGACTCGCGCGTCCAGTTGACGGGTCGCAATAGCATCCTTTCGTCCCATCTCGACTTCGGCGATCCGCGTCGTGGCTGGGACTTCGTCTCCCCTGGACGAGGCGACGTCAAATGGGATCGAGTTATCCGGGCGCTGAACAAGATCGGGTATCAGGGGCCGTTGTCCATCGAGTGGGAAGACAGCGGCATGGATCGTGACTGGGGCGCCCCGGAAGCGCTGGCCATGGTTCGCAGCCAGGACTTTGCGCCGTCCAGCGTCGCGTTCGATGCGGCGTTTGCCAGCAAGGACTGATGAGGAGTTGAGATGAGCGAAGAAACTGGATTCACAACCATGGCAGGAGCCAGGTCCGAGGGCGAGATCCCGGAAGTTGGCGTCGGCATGTTGGGTTACGCCTTCATGGGCAAGGCCCACACCAATGGATTCAAGAAGATTCCTTACATGATGTATCCGCCGCCGGCCATTCCCAGGCTGGTGGCCGTGGCCGGGCGGAACGAAGAGGCGACCGCAGAAGCAGCGCAGCGCTACGGGTATGAAACCTACTACACTGACTGGCGCAAAATGCTGGAAGACGACCGTGTGCAGTTGTTTGACAACGGCGGTCCTAACAACATCCATGCCGAACCGTCCATCGTCGCCGCCCAAGCAGGCAAGCACGTCTTCTGCGAGAAGCCGCTGGCGCGGACCGGCGAAGAAGCCAAGACGATGCTGGACGCGGTGGAGAAGGCCGGCGTCAAGCACATGGTCGCTTTCAACTACCGCTTTGTGCCGGCCATCCGCCAGGCCTACAACCTGATCGCCAGCGGCGCGCTGGGGCGGATCTACCACTTCCGGGCTGTCTATTTGCAGGAATGGATCATGCCTCACTATGAGACGCCCATGATCTGGCGGCTTGACAAAGAGACCTGCGGGAGCGGCGCAATCGGCGACCTGGGCGCACACATCATCGACCTGGCCCGTTTCCTGGTCGGCGACGTGAAGTCTCTCAGCGCCATGACCAAGACGTTCATTCCTGAACGACCGGACGACACAGGCAAGATGGTTCCGGTCGAAGTCGATGATGCGTTTGTGGCAACCGTTGAGTTTGAGAACGGGGCCATCGGTACTCTAGAATCGAGCCGCTTTGCCGCGGGCCGCAAGAATTACAACTCGCTGGAGATTAACGGCGAGAAGGGCAGCATCCGCTTCAACCTCGAACGCATGAATGAACTCGATGTGTTCTGGGTGGGCACAGATCCGAAGGAAACGCAGGGCTGGACAAACGTCCTCGTGACCGAAGGCTATCACCCGTGGTGGGAAAACTGGTGGCCGCACGGACACATCATCGGCTGGGAGCACACGTTTGTGCACGAGCTGACCCACTTCCTGGATTGCATTGTGAACGATAAGGATGTGGCGCCCTTTGGGGCCACATTCGAAGATGGGTATCGGGCGGCAGTAATTGCCGACGCCATCATCGAGTCGTCGCAGACGAAGCGACAGATTGACCTGAGTTACTAGTAGGTTAGGCGGGGAGGGCCGGTGGGAGCGCCCTCCCCGCCCTGACCAGCCTGCAGGATTGCCTGGCCATAGCGGACTACGCCCTGTCGCGCATCGAAGTGGAAAAAGACCTGCTCACCGATGACAAATACCGTTACCTGTTCAGCGTCGAAGCCGTCAATCGCCCGCGCGTACCGATTGGTCTACCCCTTGCCGCTGTCATTCTTCTGGCTTTGGGGTTTGCGGCTGGCCCATTGATTCGTTCGACAGCCACCGAAGAACAACTGGCTCGCAACGTACTGCTTTCAGCCTTGCCGTTTATCCTCATCTTCATCGCCATCATCTTGATCTATATGACGATCATCTGGGCGGTGGCCAGTGCACTGAATGATCAGGTGTCTGCACGCACATTCAAGATCATCGAGTATGTGGCGATTGGTGGCATTCTTTTTGGCATCTTCGGCATGCTTCAGCCATGGGTTTTCCCGCTCTTCAGAATTGGTTTCATGGCCTTGCTGTTTTCAACACTCTTCTACATTCTGTGGAGCCACATACGACCAAGAGGTGTCCATGCCGGAAAAATGGGCACCATATCGGTTACCGATATTGAGCAAAAGGAACTGGAGGGATAAAGTGTCAGACCGCTACGAACCGAAGCCGGAACACAAGTTTACGTTTGGACTCTGGACGCTGGGTAATATAGGCCGCGACCCGTTTGGCGAGCCTGTCCGTCCCAGCCTGAGCCCGGCGGATATCGTCTATATGGCCGCCGATGTGGGGGCCTATGGCGTCAATTATCACGACAACGACCTCATACCGATTGACGCCACCCCGGCCGAAAGCGAACGAATCACCAAGGAGTTCAAGGCCGCGCTCAAGGACACAGGCCTGGCGGTGCCGATGGCGACCACCAACCTGTTTACCGACCCGGCCTTCAAGGACGGCGCCTTCACCGCCAACGATCCGCGCGTGCGCGCGTATGCGCTGCAGAAGGTCATGCGCAACATGGAACTGGCGGCCGAATTTGGCAGCGAGTTGTATGTCTTCTGGGGTGGGCGTGAAGGGGTGGAGACCGACGCCGCCAAGGATCCCGTAACAGCCATCAAGCGCAATCGCGAGGCAATGGACTTTTTGTGCGACTACGTCCTCGACCAGGGCTACGGATTCAAGTTCGCCCTGGAGGCCAAACCGAATGAGCCGCGCGGTGACATGTACAATGCCACAACGGGCCACATGCTGGCCTTCATCGAAACGCTCAAGCATCCTGAGATGGTTGGGGTCAACCCGGAAGTGGCCCACGAACATATGGCAGGGCTGAACTTCCTCCATAACGTGGCACAGGCCTGGGAAGCCGGTAAGTTGTGGCACATTGATCTCAATGATCAGGCTTTCGGCCGTTACGACCAGGATTTCCGCTTTGGGGCAACCAACCCGAAGACAGCCTTCTTCCTGGTGAAGTTCCTGGAAGATGTCGGATACAACGGGAGCCGTCACTTCGACGCCCATGCCTATCGCACGGAGGATCACGAAGGGGTGAAGGATTTCGCCCGCGGTTGCATGCGGACTTATCTGATCCTGAAGGAGAAGGCCGAGCGTTGGAACGCCGACTCTGAAATTCAGGCCTTGCTGGCCGAGATTAACGCCGACGACGGCTCTTTAGACGCTGTGACCGGCGAGTACACGGCAGACAAGGCAGCGTCGCTGAAGGCGATGGAGTTTGATCGGGCAGCTATGGGGCAGCGCGGTCTGGGCTATGAGCGGCTCGACCAGCTAACAAACGAGGTTCTACTCGGCATTCGTTAAGTCAGTCATTGCGGACAGGACAATCAGTTTGCTCGAGCGTGGATGGGGTGTCTATGGCGACTTACTTACTCGGCATCGACGTAGGAACAACGGGTAGCAAAGCTTTGCTGATCGATCCGGCAGGGGAGATTGTGGCTAGCGCCGTAACCGAATACCCGATGATGACGCCCCATCCACAGTGGGCGGAGCAGAACCCCACCGATTGGTGGCAGGCCACAGCGACCAGCATCCGGCGCGTGCTCAGCCGCGCGAATGTGGGGCCTGGCGAAGTGGCGGGTGTCGGGCTGACCGGCCAGATGCATGGCTTGGTGATGCTCGATGATCGCGGCCACGTTTTGCGGCCGTGCATTATGTGGAATGATCAGCGGACGGCCGCCCAGTGCGCGGCCATCACCGAGCGAGTCGGCACCAGCCGCGTCGTAGAACTGACCGGCAATCCGGTCCTGCCCGGCTTCACGGCGCCCAAGATTCTCTGGGTTCGAGAAAACGAGCCGGAAGTATACGAGCGCGTGGCGACCATCTTGTTACCCAAGGATTACGTGCGCTACTGTCTGACCGGCGAACTCTACGGTGAGGTCTCCGACGCCTCGGGAACATCCCTGTTCGATGTCGGGAAACGAGCCTGGTCGGATGAAATGCTCGACGCGCTGGACATTCCGCGCCAGTGGTTGCCGGAAGTCACCGAATCCCCGGTGGCCAGCGCCAGAATCAGCGCCCAGGCCGCACACGAAACCGGCCTGCTGGCGGGCACGCCGGTCGTTGGTGGTGGAGGGGATCAGGCTGCACAAGCCGTGGGCACGGGCATCGTCGATGAGGGCACCGTCTCAGTGACGTTGGGCACATCGGGCGTGGTGTTCGCTGCCAGCGATATCTATCGCGTTGAGCCGGCCGGCAATCTCCACGCATTTTGTCATGCGGTGCCCGGTAAGTGGCATCTCATGGGCGTTGTCCTTTCGGCTGCTGGCAGCTTCCGTTGGTATCGCGATTCGCTGGGCGATCTGGAGTCGCAGCAAGCTACCGCCTCCGGTCAGGACGTCTATGACCTGTTGACCGCGTCGGCGGCTACAGTGCCGCCTGGGTGCGAGGGGTTGATCTTCCTGCCCTACCTGACCGGCGAACGAACGCCGTATCCTGATCCCAATGCACGGGGGGTCTTCTTCGGCTTGACTCTGCGTCATGGCAAAGCACATATGACCCGGGCCGTGCTCGAAGGCGTCAGCTACGGGCTGCTGGACTCGCTTGAGTTGATGCGCCATCTGGGACTGACAATCGAGCAGGTGCGCGTCTCCGGTGGTGGCGCGCGCAGTCCGCTCTGGCGGCAGATTCTGGCTGATGCGTTCAACACCGAGATGGCTACAGTCAACGTGACTGAAGGGGCAGCCTATGGCGCCGCGCTCCTGGCTGGCGTCGGGGCTGAGCTATTCAGCAGTGTGGCCGAAGCAGCACAGACGGCGGTGAAGGTCACGGGCAACACGACGCCCGGCCCGTCCGCATCTGTTTACGCCGACTTTTATCCGCGCTACCGTGCGCTATATCCTGCCCTGAAGGGCGAATTTGCCGCAATGTCACAGGTCGTAGCCCGCCACATGGCAGCAGCGTAGGTAGCTGCTGCAAAGTGAGAATTCTTTATGCGCCTATCCGGTTTTAATCTTGAGATGATTCGTAGCGAACTGGTGGATGTTGTTGGCCGGGACCACGTCTCGGTCAATGAAACCGATCGCCTGGTTTACTCGACCGACTGGTCATGGATGCCCCAGATGTGGCTGGATCGGGGCGAACCGATGCCCACGTCCGACTTCATCGTCCACCCGGCCTCCCCTGAGGAGATCGCTACCATCATGAAGATCGCGAACAACTACCGCATCCCGGTCATTCCGTGGGGTGGCGGTTCCGGGACGCAGGGTGGCGCCCTGCCGATCTACGGGGGCATCATCGTCGACATCAAGCGGATGAATCGTATCCTTGAGATCGACGAGAAGTCGCTCACCGTAACGGCTGAGGCCGGCATCAACGGCACCCAGCTGGAATGGGCGTTGAACGAGCGTGGCCTGACGCTGGCCCACTACCCGGCATCAGCCAACTGCGCTACGTTGGGCGGCTATCTGGCTCCGCGTGGTTCAGGCACTATCAGTACGAAATACGGCAAGGCCGAAGACTTGTTCATGTCCATGCAGATAGTCTTGCCCAATGGCGACATCATTCGCACGCCACGGGTGCCCCATCACGCGTCAGGTCCTGATTACGCTCGCCTGTTCCTAGGCTCCGAAGGCATCTTCGGGATCATCACGGAAGCAACCATGATGGTTGATTACCTGCCGGAGGTGCGATTGCTGCGAGCGGTATTGTTCGAAGACATCAGCAATGCGCTGGAGGCGGGCCGGCGCATGATGACACGCCGTCTGGATCCCATGGTTATCCGCCTCTACGATCCCAACTCGACGGGATCGCTGGTCAAGCATGTCCTCGGCTATGAGCTGGAAGGGGCCTATATGGTTATCGGCTTCGACGGCGATCCCGATCTTGCCGCCCTGCAGGAAGAAAAAGCAATGGCCATCTGCACGGAGTTAGGGGCGCGGGACCTGGGGCGCGAGCCGGGAGAGGCCTGGTGGGAGCATCGTTATGACTTCTACTATCCTCCGAAGAGCCTGATGCTGCCGTGGATGTACGGCACCGTCGAGACGATCACGACATTCGACAAGCTCGAATCGCTCTACAGGGCGAAGAAAGCGGCAATCGAGGACACGTACCGGGACTGGAACGCTCGCTACATCGGGCATTTCTCCCACTGGTTCCATTACGGGGCCAGCCTGTACGACCGCTTCATCATCGAAGAACCGCCGGAAGATGCCCAGGAAGCGCTGCGGCTGCACAACGAGATCTGGACAACTGCCGTCACCACCTCAGTGGAAAGCGGGGGCATGATCAACGAACATCACGGGGTAGGTCTTAAACTGGGCCGCTACATGCGCCTCCAATATGGACCGGCATGGCCCCTGCTGCAGAGCATCAAGGATGCCATTGATCCGAACCATATCATGAACCCCGGCAAGGTGGGTTTCTAGCGACTGCACGAGGAACAACGTAGGGACTACGACAAATGATTTCTGAATACCTGATTGAAACCGTCGAAAACTGCCGCTACTGTCTCATGTGTCGTCACACGTGCCCGGTGGGTCATGTTACGCATGTCGAATCCCTGACGCCGCACGGTTGGGGTTTGCTGATTGCCTCGACCCGCCGCGGTCTGGCAACCTGGAACGATGAGACGATCGATGTGCTCTACAAATGCTCCGACTGCGGCAATTGCCATACCCACTGCGTAACCGAGCAACCGCTACCCGAAGCGATTGCCGCCGCCCGCGCGGAAGTTGTCCGGTTGGGCCAGGCGCCGGCAGTCGTCAACGATCTGGAAAAGGCGCTGCGCGAATGGGGCAATCCATATGTCGAGCAATCACCCCAGCCGGTGAATGGGACAGGCGAGACTGCCCTCTACGTCGGCGACGAGGCTCGCTATCTGTGGCCTTCCGCCCTGGATGCGGCGCTGATGTTGCTGAAAGCCGTCGATGTCGAGCCGGTCCTGATTGGGGATGGGTTAAGCAACGGCTATCTGGCCAGTTCGCTCGGCCTGCCGGATACAGCCCGCGATCTGGTTCGTTCTAACCTGGCTGACCTGCAAGCCAGCGAAGCCAACCGCCTGCTGGTCCTGTCGGCGGGCGACTACTACGCCTTCCACCATCTGATTGAGTGGCGGCTGGAGATGAAACCTCAGACAGAGGCAGAACTGCAAGAGGTTTCCAGCCTTTTGGCCGAGCATTTGGCCGGCGGAAGTCTGGAACTGCGAGCTGCGTCCGATGTGAGGCCCTACGCCTACATCGACCCGACGCATGCCAACCGCGTGCCGGGGCACTATGAAGCGCCGCGCGCCCTGCTGGATGCAGTCTGGCCCGGCGGGCGACGCGAGCTATTCTGGCGCGAACACCGCACTCATCCTGCCGGGAATGTCGCTCTGGCCTTCACCCAGCCCGAACTGGCTGAAGAGTTGACGCGAGCGCGGCTCGAGGACGCGGTGCGCGCCGGGGCGCAGGCCGTTGTAACCAGCGATCCGGGCACACTCTACCATCTGAACCGGTTTGCGGCCGACTACGATCTGGAAGTACGCGGGCTGTTCGAGCTTCTGGCGGAGCAGCTCTGAGATTGCCCGATGGGTAATCCCCGGCAATGGTCTTGCCGGGATGTGACAATATCTATCAATTCTTTTAAGGAGATGGAGGTACAACATGCATCTGTCAATGCACAACTGGATGAGAGCGGAACCCATTGAGGTCACGATAGCTAGACTGGCCAAGTACGGCTACGAAAGCATCGAGATTAGCGGCCTGCCCTACGATTATGACACCAAGGAAGTCCGCAAGGTTCTGAATGAGCACAACATCAAGTGTTGGGGCTCTGTCACCCTTATGTTCGCCGGGTTCAGCCTGCTGGCCAGGGACGAGCAGGAACGCGCCAACACCGTCAAGTACGTCAAAGATTGCGTGACGATGGTCAAGGAGCTTGACGGATACGAGATGACGATCGTGCCTGGCACCGTCGGCAAGGTAACCCCGGACGCCACGCCGGAAGAGGAATGGCAATGGGCGGTGGAGAGCATGAAAGAGGTCTACGACCACGCAATGAAGGAAGGGATCAAACTGGCTGTCGAGCCGATCAACCGCTTCGAGACCTACTTCTGCTATCGGGCAGCCCAGGCCATTGAGTTGGCCAAGGCCACCGGACCCGAGTGCGGTGTCTGCCTGGATGCGTTCCATCTCAACATCGAAGAAGCCGATCCGTACGAGTCGATTCGCTCGGCCAAGGGTTTGCTGGTTGACTTCCACGTGGCCGACACCAACCGCTTCGCTTGCGGCTGGGGCCATTGGGACTGGGCTAAAGTCGTCTCCACATTAAAGGAGATCGGCTACGACGGCGCCCTCACCGTCGAGTTTGTTGCGCCAGTGGATCGCACGCCGGCCAACCCGTATCCGAACATGATCGAGCAAAATCCGGTCAACATCACCGAAGAACAGCGCAAGTTCATCGAGGACCATGGCTCCAGCCTGCTGACGGAAGAGTTCTATAGCAACCAGGTGAAAATCTGCGCCGACACCCTGCTCCCATTGATCAAATAGCGGCGCGGATCGAGGAAAGATTGGAGACCGGGTTCCAGTACGGGATCCGGTTTCCGATCAACGCCAGAGGAACACATGGGCAACACGGTCGTAATCATCGGCACGCTGGATACCAAGGGGCCGGAGATCGGTTATCTGCGTGACCGGCTGCACGATCTGGAACTGAATACAATTGTTATTGACTCCGGCATTCTGGGGGAACCTCTGGGCATCGAACTGAGGCCGGGCCAAGATTTCACACGAGCCGAAGCGGCGACATACGCCGATACAACCATCGACAATCTGCGCGCTGCCGGCAGTCGCGGCAAAGCTGTAGCCGGCATGCGAGAAGCGTTGAAGAAGCTGGTGGTGGAGCTGTACGAGTCGGGCCGGCTGGATGCCATCACGAGCATGGGGGGCGCCGAGGGCGCCGTCATGGGGGCGGCGGCCATGATGCAGTTGCCCCTGGGCGTGCCGAAGGTACTGGTATCTCCTATCGCCTCGGGGAAGCATTACTTCGAGCCTATGGTCGGCACCAGCGACATCATGGTCGTCCACTCGGTCGCCGATATTCTGGGCCTGAACCCCATCAGCTGTACCATCTTCGACAACGTGGCGGCATCGCTTAAGGGACTGGTGGAACACGGACATGTGTTACCGCCTGCCGAACCGGATGACCGCTATGTCGCCGTGACCATGCTGGGCAATACGACAACGGCCGTCATGGCTCTCAAAGAGAGCCTGGCGGAACATGGCTATGAGACTGTCGTCTTTCACTCAAACGGCGTCGGTGGTCCAGCTATGGAAGAGTTGGCGGAAGCGGGGGTGTTTGTCGGCGTCATCGACTTCACCACCAACGAAACGTATGATCCCATGACGGGCGGCATCCATGATGGTGGCCCTGACCGCCTCAAACGCGTGGGCCGCCTTGGACTACCGCAGCTGGTGGTGCCCGGATGCATCGACTTCTCTGTTTTCCATGCCGGGCATATCCCGCCAGCGCTCGAGGGACGCCCGGTCTACGACCACAATCCGGAGTATACGCTCGTCCGCGCGAACAAGGACGAGATGATCGCTTTGGGCCATCTCTTCGCCGAGCGGCTAAATCCGGCCCAGGGACCGGTTCTGATAGCCGTACCCACACAAGGCCTGTCGATTCCTAATGTGCCCGGCGGAGTCTTCTGGGATCCCGAAGCTGACGAAGCCTTCCTGAAAGCCCTGCGCGCCGATCTGCGACCCGACATTCCTGTCAAGACATACGACCGGCATGTGAACGATCCTGAGTTCGGTCGTCTGGTCGCCGATCTCTTCCTGGATCTCATGGACCAGCAGCAATAGACGAGGTAAGACAATGATTGCCAGTAATGGTCGAGACTACAAAGAATATCCAAAACTAACCACTGACGATGACGACTTTCGCGCCCAATTCCTGTCCTGGGATATCGGCGACCTGACGTATGTCGACATCGAAGCTTACTTGAAGGTCAAGGACATCATCCTGGTGCCGATGGCCAGCCTGGAGCAGCACGGGCAGCACCTGCCGCTCTACACCGACACGGTGACCTGCGTGGAGATCGCCTCGCGTGTGTCGGAGCTGATCGGTGTCCTGCGCACGCCGCCGGTGTGGATGGGCTATTCGCCGCAACACATGCATGAGCCGGGACGCGGGCGCGGCACCATCACCGTCCGCAGCAGTACGCTGCTGAATGTCCTGTATGATGTCGGGCGCAGTCTGATCCACCACGGCTTCAATCGCATCATCTTTATCAATGGGCACGGCTCCAACGTCAAGGTGGTGGACCCGGTCCTGCGCCGCCTGCGTTACGAGACCGGCGCGCTGATCGGCTTTGTCAAGCCATACATGGAACGGTACTATGGCATCATCGGCGATTTGATGGAGAATCCGCCAGAAGAAACTCCGGGCTGGCACGCCAGTGAGCTGGAAACCTCTCAGGACCTGGCCTGGAACGCTGGCCTGGTGCGGATGGAAAGGGCCGAGCACACTAAGGCTCATATTCCGGAGTTCTTGCCCGGCAGTTTCGCCAAGAAAGACGGCATGCCAGATGTCGAGTTCGACGGCTACACCTACTTCAACTTCCCGATGGACCATCACGAGTTCATTGAGAGTGGCACCATCGGCAATCCGTTGCGCGCCACGGCCGAAAAGGGTGAGGAGGCGTTCCGTCGCCTGGCTGACCACACAGCGCGTGGCGTCCTGGAACTGATGAAAGTCCCGGTCGAGGTGAAGAACCGCGAGTTCGTCGACCGCGTGATGTAGATGTATCCATCAGGGGACCGGCCCGCCCCGGAGCCGGTCCCCTGATCCTTGAGCTTTCCCCACTTATCACACTGTGCTCTTCTATATCGTTGTCATCGTCGTCGCCATGCTGGTGGGCATGTCCAAAGGGGGATTGGGCGGCATCCTGGGTACCCTGGCCACCCCGCTCATGATCCTGGTGGTGCCCGCCGACCAGGCGATTGGACTTGTCTTGCCCATCCTCATGGTGGCCGACATCTTCGCCATCATGCTGCACTGGAAAGGCTGGGACCGGCGGCTCATCCTGTTGCTGATTCCCGGGGCGATCGCCGGCGTGACCATTGGCACGTTCTTCATTACCAATGCCCCTACTGACTTGCTGCGGCGTGGTCTCGGCATCATCGTACTCCTGTTTGCCGTCTACAAGTTGCTCGAAGATCGTATCCTTGACCGGCTGGTCTACACCAGCCGGCCGTGGCACGGGTTGGTGGCCGGAACTGTTGCCGGCTTTGCCTCGTCGCTGGCCCACACCGGCGGGCCGCCGGTCAGCATCTATCTCTTGCTGGAGCGGGTCACCCCGGCCGTCTTTATCGGTACGTCGGCCCTGTTCTTCGGGTTGCTCAACTGGATCAAGGTCCCCTACTATATCTACGCCGACCTGTTGACCTGGTCCCGCGTAATGCAGATCGTCTGGGTGCTGCCACTGATACCGCTTTTCGTCTGGCTCGGCCGCTGGATGAGCCGCCAGATCAACCGTGAGACGTTTGAGCGGATTATTGTTTGGCTGCTTGCTCTGTCGGGTGTGTTGCTCATCATTACCTAGCTCGTGCGGCGCGGTCGAGAGGCCCGCTACCTCACCGAGCCAATGTCGAGGACTATCTCCAGCAGGTGACCGCCGCCGGTGGGTTGTCCGTTACCGGCATCGCGGTGCACGGGCCTTCAAACAGTAAATCGACCAGATACCAGCCGGGGAGTGCCATGTCAGGCATCGCGTCCTCGATCGTCGCAGCCGTTTCACCCGGCAACAAGGTCATCGAGAATGAGTCCAGCGGGTGGCTCGGGCCCGTGTCCAGCGCGATAATGGTCGCTTCCTAGCGCGTCCAACAATGAATCAAGCCGTGCTTCTCATGTGCCGTCCGCATGACTGAGCGCAACCGCCGGATGTCCGACGTCGCCAAGGTCTGGCTGGCTATATCGCCGGGTTTCCTGCCCCGGTCGCCAGTTGCCGATTCAACCGTTCCTCCCGCATCAGAGGTGCACTTGCAGTTCCCCAAAATGGGACGGCATCTTGACTCTCCCATGAGGGGAGGGTGTATAGTCGGGGACGTGAGGTAGCCACAATGTTCAAAATAAGCGACTTCTCCAAGTTTAGCCGCGTATCTATCAAGATGCTCCGGCACTACGACCAACTCGGTTTGTTGACGCCGACCTACGTCGATCCGTCGACCAACTACCGGTACTACTCGGCCGATCAATTGCCACGCCTGAACCGGATTATCGCCCTGAAAGATCTCGGTTTTTCGCTGGAGCAAATTGCCCATTTACTGGATGGCGGCCTGAGCGGGGAACAGTTGCGCGGGATGCTCAAATTACGGCGCGAGGAGATCAAGCAGAAGTTGGCTGAGGAAGAGGCAAAGCTGACCCGGGTGGAAGCGAGGCTCAAACAGATTGATCTGGAAACGGGCGCGCCGCCCTATGACGTGTTGCTGCGCACGATAGAGCCGCAAGAGGTGGCCACCATCCGCGAAATCGTGAGCCATGATGGGCGCACCAGCGAGCTGTTTGAGGAGATCGAAGCCTACGTCGCCCGGTACGGGGCACGGGCCGCCGCACCACCGCTGATGCTCTTTCATGACGCAGAGTATGATGAGCAGAAGCAGGACATTGAGGTTGTCATTCCCATCAGCGCGGATGTCCCGGCCACGGAGCGGGTGGCCGTCTACGTGCTCGAAGGGTCGGCGGCGACGGCCTGTATCGTCCACGTGGGCAGTTATGAGTCGATGGGCCGGGCGTTCAATCTGCTGTTGCGCTGGATTGAGGACAATGGCTACGAGATAACCGGCGCACTGCGGGAAGTCTATCTGCGCTTCGGCGCGGATAACGCCGGCTACCGTCTTCCGGACGCCTATCTTGCGGACAGCCGCGCCGAATTCGTGACGGAATTGCAGTTGCCCGTCAGAAAAGTTGACGAATAGACAGACGAAGGAGATGTAAACGATGATGCGATATCGACTATTGGGCAGAAGCGGTTTGCGCGTGTCGGAGCTATGTCTGGGGACGATGACGTTTGGCGAAACATGGGGCTGGGGCGCCTCAAAAGACGCCAGCAGAAAAATCTTCGATACATTCGCCGACAAGGGCGGCAATTTCATCGATACCGCCAATCACTATACGGATGGC
>CAYZLP010000026.1:0-16773 GCA_964478635.1 uncultured Caldilineaceae bacterium | reverse complement strand
GGTGCAAAGAACTGGGCGGGGCGTCCATTGTAGATCACCACGCCCTTCCCCTCCGGCAGGCCGAACAAAGCCTCCAGTTCCTGCTGCATTACCCGGGACACAGCCACGACAGCTTCCGCGCAAGCATAGGCGTTGGCAATGGTCGGCAGCAGGGGTGCAAAGGCGCTGGCCCAATGGCGATTTACGCAGTGGACGATGCAGACATATGGAATCCCCGCCGCTTGGGCCAGGGCCTTGGCCGGCAAATTGGACATGGGAGAGCCGTCGGCAAAGACAATGAAGCGGGGCCGGAGCGCGGCAAGCACCTGGGCGGGCTCCTCCGTAGCAGATGCCGCCTCCGCCATGCGATGCGGATCATAGACATCCTGCAACGTGATGTCGACCGTTAAGGCCCGTTCATCTAGCAGGGGATGACCGGCGGGCTGGATGCAGGCAACGTTCCAGCCCGCATCAACCAAGGCCTTGACCAATGCCCGGTTGATTTGGTAGACACCGCTCCCTGTGCCTGCGCTGTCGGTGTATAACAAGAGATCGCACTCGTTCCGAAGGGGAACGCCCGTGAAGTCAAGACGGCTCTTGCCTTGCTTTCCTTGAGCAGGCCAAACTTGTTCAAACGCATCCACATTCTGGATCAGAAAACGGTCTGCCGGATTCTGCTCGCCCAGGCGCGCCAACTGCGCACGCGCTTCGGGATACCGCTGCAGGAGCAGGTAGGCATGGGCCAAGCCAAGCTGTGCTTCGACCGACCCAGGCTCGGCAGTCAGGACCTCCTGATAAATGGCGATGGCGCGTTCAACGCGACCCTGCTTCGTCCAGGCGTGGGCCAGGCTGATGGTCGATCCTAGCTGGGTATGATCCGTGAGCGATCGGAGTGCAGTCATAGGTTGCGGTAGATTACGCTATTGGCGAATGAATCCAGGAAGTAGTCGGGCGCCAGCTTGGGTCGAATCGGACAGGTGAGCAGGTACTGGTGGGCTGCCTCAACCAGCCCAAAGTCGAGGGCTTTGGCGGCAGCTTCTTCCAGTGTGTCGCAGTAGAGCGGATAGTCCGGCCCCAAGTATTCCACCATGGCCGGCAACGGGTTTACGAGCACGGGCGTGGCGCGGGCAATGCATTCCACCAGCGTGGTACAGCCGCTGACATCGTGCAGGTTCAACAATACGATGTTTTCGCCGAGCAACTCGTCATACCCTTCAGGCGTAAGAAACGGGGTGACTGACGTGTTTTCCGCATAGCGGGCGGGAATCGAAAGGTTCAGCTGCAGGCGTTCAAGCATGACCAGCTTGCGAAGATAGCGGGACGCGCCATCAAAGAATTCCGTCGCGAGGCGGACTTTGCGGTAGCCGGCTGGATTGTCAACATCCAGGGGCAATTCATAGATCGCGTTCTGTCGTCGCAGCCACCAACCGACCTGGACGATCTGCTTCTCCCGGTTGGCCAGAAATTTATCCATGGAAAAGTGGGGAACATTCAGTTCCGTCGGGTAGACCAGCGCCTCTACCGGAAGATCGGTATTGCGGCGCAGCCAGGCTGCATGGTATTCCGAGAGCGTAAACAGGCCCAGACAGTGGGTTGCGCTCTCCTGCCAGATTTCCTTGGCAAAGATGGCCTGGGGCGCGTCATTTGTGTAGAACCACGGCGGCATGTTGGGTGGGTTATGGGCAAAACCGATCCAAGGTTCGCGATAGGGTACGATGCCCAACTCTTCACTCGTCGGTTCCTGGCCCGGACGTTGCGCTCTGCCTGAATTATGTGAGGAACCGGTTGCGGAAGGGCGATGGCGCCAGGCAAAGTTGCGCTCGATAAAGCCATCGAACAGAACGCCGGTCTCCACATGAAGTGGCGCCAGTGCGGCCATGGCCACCTTCCAACCGCTGCGATGGGAACCGACCACAAATTGACCGCGCAGATTTAGCTTGGCGGCGTAGGCCCGGGTACCGCCCTGCTCCAGTTGACGCAGCGAGCGTTCGAGCGCGGCGTCGGCAATTCCGAGGACTTCCTCTTGACAGGCCAGCACAGCCGGATCGTCGGGCGCGGCCGCGCAGACGCGTGCCAGCATTTCATGGGCATACGCAGTGCGTCCTGCCTGCAGCGCCACCTCGATCAGCTTCAATTGCAGGGGAATGGAAGCGGGCGCCTCTTCGAGCATGGCGGTGCAACGCGCCAGCGCCTGCGCCGGATCGCCTTTGCGCTGCCAGGCCTCGATCAATTTTATCCGCACATCGATTTCAGTGATTTCAGTCATCTTTAGAGTCGCTGGAGCAGCTTGCTGACACGCTGGAGGGTCGAATCGTCGCGATGGGCCTCCAGGCTGACGCGCACATTTGCCAGGGCTGCTGCGTAGTCATTGCGATCAAGAGCCTGTCGGGCGGTCCAAAGAGCAAATTCCGCATAGCGTTTGTTGGCCTGCAGGCGCAGGCTGCGGGCCAGGGTTGGCGGCAGATACGTCTGGGCCAATGCAATCGCCTGCAATCCGTCGCGGATATGCTGGCCCGATTGGTGCAGCGTATCGCTCACCGTGGTTCCGTCCTTGCGCGTATTGGCCAGAACCGTCGGTTCATACCAAACCGGATAGGCGGCCGCGGCGCGCTGCCACATTTCCCAATCAAATGCGGAACCGGCCGCCGGCGCAAAGCCGCCCAGCGTCTCATAAGTCGACCGCTTGACGACGGTCGCCGCGAAGGTTTGACGACAAAGCGTAGCCGTGCGGGGCAGCCATTCGGTCAACTCGCCGGCGGTCTCCCGTTCCAGACGCGAGACGATTACCTGCCCTTCACCATCGTGATGGCGGTGGCGCACGAATGCGGATCCGGCGTTTGTGGTCTGGATGCCGGCCCGCAGCGTTTCATAAAATCCAGAATCAACCCAGTCATCATCATGCAAGATATGGATCCACTCGCCGCGGGCCATGCGAATGCATTCATTGAAGATAATGGGATGACCAAGCCGCTGTGGCAGGACGCGCAGCGTCACCCTGTCCCCGGCCACGCGGGCCGTGATCTCGGCAATCGCATCGGTGATGGCCGGTGCGACGTCGCCGTCCTGGAGGACAAAAACCTCCATGTCCTCGGTGCATCCCGCCTGACCAACAACGCTCTGTAACGCCTGCGCCAGGTGCTGCACGCGCGTATGCACCGTCACGAATACGGACCAGAAAGGCCGCGCACTTGCGCACACCGCGGGAGCGATGGCCGGCGCGTGGGCCGGACGTAGGGTATCCTGCGCCAGGACCGGCTGCATCATTCCCAACCGGATCAATTGACGGCTGTTCTCATAACGAATTGAGTGCGCGGCGTCGAAAAGCACCAATTCTTGAGACTGGGCGAGACCGGCGGCATAGTGCCGGTATTGATAGGCATTGCCATAGTGCTCACCGCGCGTGACTTGCTCCTGGACATAGGCCGGAAAGGTGGCAAAGAATTTGAAGTGCAACACCATGCCGCCCCGATCCTGAATCTGGTCGGCTGCCCGGTTGGTCCAGTGCTGACCGCCGGCGAGAATGCAGTCGGTGTCGTAGCGGAAGAGCGGGATCTTGTTCAAATAGACCTTGGCTCGCTCGCCAAATACGCGCTGGCGCACCCCACCAAAGAAGGCCGGTTGGTTGCCATAGGGGCTGCCATTCGGGAACTCGCTGTGGTACCATCGGCGATCGAAATAGGGGCAGGTTGCGATAAAAGAGGCTCCCGGCCGGTAGTAGGTTTCCTGCACGGCCCGGTCGCTGTACATGTCCAGCAGCGCGGCGCCGAGCGCGGTCTTCCCCGCGTTTTCCAGCTCGGCGCAGAGTGAGCGGAGCGGGCGCTGCTCGCATCCGGGATAGACCAGCAGTTCATCGGCATCCAGCGTAAGGCACCAGTTGCCGCTGGCGTAGCGACGCAGCAGTAGATCAAACCAGACCGAGCCGAAATTCGCGGCATTGAAGGAATAATCTGAATGCCACAGCACAACGTCGTCCTGAGCAAGTAAAAAGGAGCGGGATTCATCCGTCGAGCCGTTGTCGACGATGAAGAAACGGTCCACACCCAGCGCACGGTAGTAGTCCAGAAAATGGGGCAGCCTGGGTCCCTCGTTGCGTACCACGACGCAGCAGATGATGTCGCCCGGCTGGACATCGAGGGGATCTTGTTGCACCCGCGTCAACGCATAGCGAGCGTACGCAGCCTCAAAGCCATCCAGGGCAACGATTGCCGTAATCAAGCCATGGTGAAGCTCCGCGCTGTTGGGGTGGATGGCCACACCGACTTCAGCAAGTGCCCGTGCCTCGGCATATCGTTCGAAGCGCACCAAATGATCCAACAAATCGATGCGCGCCTGCAGGTGACCCGGCTCGAGGGCAAGGCAGGAGCGATAACCCTGCATGGCCCGCCCGGGCTGTTCGCGTTTGTCCCAAATCGCGGCCATGAAATATTCATTTGCAGCACGCTGCGCTAGCTCGGTACGCAGCTCTGCGGCAGGCTGTGCCTCCGCCCGCTCCTGGACCTCCGTTCTATCGGGCAGCGCGTTCAGCACGGGCATTTGCAGGACTCCGTGTTTTTCCAAGAATGCCGTCAGTGCCGTGAGTGGACGAGACGTAGAATCGCTGACATTCAGCCTCAGGAGGGCTTCCGGGTTGCCGTCGAACAGGACATCTACCGCGGCATGGTGGCGCTGATAGACAGCGCGCAGCTGTTCGTCATCAAGCGAGTTCAAAGTCAGCGTGCTGCGTCCGTATATGCGCTCATCACTCTCGTCAACCCAACGGCGTTGGGCTTGGCTTAGCTGGCGGTACCAGGCAGCGCGCGCCTCCGTCTGCCCAAGCCACTTCCGCATGGAGGCCGACCAGGCGGCAAGTTCACGCGTCGTGCAGATATAGAGCGCGTCCGGGTAGCGGGCGCGCAGCTCCGGCAGACGCGCCGTGATCGTGGTATCGTTGGCGAATTGAACGGCTGCGATTTCCGCCCAGGAGAGGGGCAGGTGCTTCACGGCAAAGCCAAGCCGCTCCATGACTGCGGCCAGCGTCGTCGTTCCGGTACGCGCTAGCCCGATGCCGAAAACCTTGCGCGGCTGAGACGATGAGTCCACGGCGCTCCCTCACATCAATTCTTCGAGTTGCGCGGCAACAACGGCCGCAACATCTTGCATGTCGGTACCCAGCTTCAGGCGGTAGCAGGGCAGATCGCGCACGATTTGTGCCAGAAACTCAAAGCTTGCTTGCTGAATATGGGGCAATATCGTCGCGGTACTGTGAAACAGGGTCATCAGCACGCCTTGCTTGCCCATGACTTCCATATGCGTCCGACGCTCTCCCGTGATTTCCGGCAGGAAAATGGCTCGCAAGGGTGCGGATACCTGAAGGCGGGACGCGGCATATTGATGGAGGTAGACCAGGGCTTTCTCTTCGCCTGTCCGCCGGCCATTGGCGACGATCCCGCCCAATTTTGGAAAACGCGCCAGGTCGGTTGCACCCACCAGTTTCGCCGTGCTGTAGAGCGAATGAACCCGGGGCGGCGATCCGGGGTAAAGCAGGCACGTGTCGTCGCTGATTAAGCCCATGCCATGGTAATAACAGGCCAAGGCAGTCGTTGACTTTCCTGCGCCGGAAATGCCCGGGATGAGCACGGCACCCCGGTCATTGCCGACTGCAGCTGCATGTACGACCTGTACCGGCTCATCTTCGAGCCACCAATTGATGATGCGCGAAAAGGGATAACCGCACTCATAGCTGGGCAAAGCGGATTCGTCCCGCAACCAATACAGGGCCAGCTTCTGCTCCCGGTCCATGACGCTCAAAATATGAGGGCCAAAGTGAAAGACGGTTCGAATCCGCTGGCCGTCATACCCTTTCACCACATGCTGTGCATCCAGCATCTCCCACCGATGGCGGCTGATATGCGTTACCAGCACATCCAACAGAAGCGGCAAATCGGTGCCGGTTGAGGTCGAGTCCCACACGCAGATGGTCAGGTCGGCGGCAGCATCGTTCTCGGCCGCGGGCAGGTGCGCAAATGCCGCGTGAAGCCGATCCACCAGAACAGATCCGGCAAAGTGCAGACGAACCGTGTGGGGGCCGACCTGAAAACCGCGGGTAATGGAGCCGCACTTCTCTGCTGCGCGGGTATACCCGGCAAGAACCTGGTCAAAAAAGACGAGTTGGTCCTCGACACGGTGTGCGGATCCCAGGTCAAGATGCGGCATGGGGCCAGCCGCTCTCATCCTCAACTTCGTGAATCGGATCGAGTACGAGAAGGTTTTGCATGTCGACGTATTTGCTGATCTCTGGCATTGCGTACGTGGCGGGGGCACCGACTTCCGCGAGCCGCCCTTGCGCGGGACGCACCTCTGCGCCATTGGGGCGCAGCAGGTTTTCACTGAGCAACGTCTTGGCCAAGTAGGTCACATCACGCACGACCGTCTCCCGGGGGGTAGCATAGTGGGCGGCCAATTCGTCGATGATCGACGTTACGGTGCAGCCTTCGGCCAGCAGCTGCCAGACCGTGGCGCCGGTGCCTTCCGTACTGTAGTAGATGCCATCGGCCAGATTGACGATGACGACTTCGCCGTCAATTGCTTCGTGTACGACATTGGGATCATTCGGGGTGTAAGATTGATCAAACATTGCAAGACTCCGTTTTACCTGGTATTAGCGTTTTGAATGTACCGGCATTGCTCGCTTCGTGAGCCGCGGTTCATCTGCCAGCCTCGGCCCAAAAAGCACATGTTGAAATCTTCGAAATAGGTGATGCTGCGGATGAGCGGCGTAGGTGAGCAGCAGCAGTCGATTGAAACGACGCCCAAATATCGATCTGGGCAGATCCGCGTTCAGTTGCGCCAAGTCATAGCGCTGCAACAGATAGGTCATCATGCCGTCGATGAGGCACCGTTTGCGCGACGCAACGGGCAGGGCATCCCACACTTCGCGCGGAAGTGAAAGGCCGACGGTGGCCTGGGTTGCTCGCATTGCAGCATAGGCAAAGGGCCCCACTTCAAAGACAGCCATTCTGGAGCAGATTTTCGCCCAATCCATATCGGGGGTATTCAGAACGATTTCGTTGATGTCCATGAGCGAGCGCAGGCGAAAATAGCGCTTGCGCGATGCATTTAGGGTCGCCCCGATCAGCATATCCTCCCGCGACATGAGGTAAACTCGCTGATTCAGGTAGTCGACGGCGGAGGCATCCTGCCAAATCTGTCCGAAATCGACCCGGGCAATACCATTTAAGACGATATCGTGATGGGCAAAGAAGTCATACTCGATATGTTCTTTGTACTGGGACGATTGCTCATTGAACCCTTCGATGTAGCGCGTAACCTCTGCCAGCAAAGCGCTGTCAATCGCCTGACGAGGCATGCGGAAGAGCAGGTCGATATCCGACTGCTCGACAAACCAGGAATGACGATAAATGGACTGATTGTAGGCTTCCCCCTTCAGCAGCATGACGTCCAGCCGGCACGCGGCA
This sequence comes from uncultured Caldilineaceae bacterium, assembly GCA_964478635.1. Lineage (GTDB taxonomy): Bacteria > Chloroflexota > Anaerolineae > Caldilineales > Caldilineaceae > JAGRCP01. Next base: position 9,340 of record CAYZLP010000026.1, on the reverse strand, counting down.
AGCCGTTCGAGAATCGCCGCCAAAACCTGGCGGCTGCCCTTTTTTCGGATGACATTGTCCATCCGGCGCTGCCTAAGACGGCTGACCATCCACTGCGGCAGGCTCGCCTCCACATCCAGTGACCCAAGATGGTGGCAGGCCAACGGCCCAATTTTGTGTAGCGTGACTATGCGCAAGATGTAAGCCCAGTCAATATGACCGGAGCGCGCGCAGGTCCTCAGCTCTTGGCAGGCGGTCTTATCCAGTTGTTGACGAGAAAGCAGGTAGAGAACCCGGTCTTCAGGGCGAAATTCAAGATCCATCAGGGCTCAGGATCCAAGTGTCGACAAGTCCAATCGCTCGCTGAACAGCAGCGCACAAGCTCTCGGCAGTTTTTGCAGGATCTGATAAGTGCGCGTCGGTCTATTTATCGACGATTTCACTACGATCCTTCGTTATCAAATAAAAAGAAGCGCGATTCCCTAACGAAGCCGTACCGTCTCCTAAATCCACCGGGCACGGGCTAAAATAGCAATTCGCTATTTACCGCCAATAGACCGCGGAACAGACCGGATACGGCGGATTGAGACGGATTACCTGCGAGAAATCCGCCTGATCGTTCGGCAGGCTCACGACAAGTCGTTCGGCAAGCTCACAACAAGTCGTCCGTAATCTGCTAAACTGAAGGCGCTATGAGGTAATGGTTGCTACGTCCAGTGCGCACGAAGGCGTGCGCACGAAACGAGCAAGATTGAAACAATGATCCCGTTCAGCCGTCAGTTTAGATCCGGGGTAACGATTCAGCCATCGGCCAAATAGAACGCGGATTGAGCAGATTTGGCGGATTCCCGCCGATCGATCTCGATGTAGATCCGCGCAGATTCGGTAAATCGTTCGACTGAGCGTTCGACTGAGCTCACGCCGAAGTCTCACGCCGAAGTCCGCCTAATCAGCGTTCGGTTTTTGGCCTGGTTGTATAGATACGATTCGCGGTCAATTTGGTTCAAAACTGGAATTGCCGCGGCCACAAAAAACGCCCTTGTGTTTGCAAGGGCGTTTCCGCGGTTCGAGAAGACAGCTCTACAATTGAAGAATTCAGCTGGGGAAATCAGACTTCCAGCAGAACTTATGCTCTGTGATTCATAGTCTGTGATTCATAGTCTGTGATTCATAGTCTGTGATTCATAGTCTGCCAGTGCCTAATGGGTCGCCAGCTTGCTCCGCAGGCGCACGTACTGGGCATAGTCAATTTCGACGCGGCGGGCGATGTAATCCCGGGTCGTGGGGGCGCGATTGCGGGCGTCGACGATGCGATCGGTGACGAGCAGGTCGAAGGCGTCGGAGCCGGCGCCGCTGCCATAGCTGACCATGAGGATGCGCTGACCGGGTTGGGCAATGTCCAGAATCGCCGCCAACCCGATGATGGCCGAGCCGGCGTAGGTGTTCCCGATCTCAGCAACCAGCAGACCGGTCTGCCACTGCTCTTTGCGAAAGCCCAGTTCGCGCAGGGCCCGGGTCGGAAATTTGGGATTCGGTTGGTGAAAGACGACGAAGTCGTAGTCCCCCGGTTGAGTCTCCATGGCCGTCATCATCTCCTGCGCGCCGCTGATGACGTGGGCGAAATAACCCGGATCGCCGCTGAAGCGCTCGGCGTGGCTCGGATAGTGGGTGGTGGGCCGTCGCCAGAAATCGGTCGTATCAGAGACGTAGCTGGATGTCCGCTGGATGACGGCCAGGGCCTCGTCGGCCGGGCCGATGATGAAGGCCGCGCCGCCTGCACCGGCCGTATATTCAAGGGCATCACCAGGACGCCCCTGGGCCGTATCCATGCCGATGCCCAATGCGTAGCGGGCCATGCCGCTGCCCACGAGCCCGATCGCGGCTTGCATGGCTTCCGTGCCGGCCTTGCAGGCAAACTGCCAGTCGGCCGCCAGCGTCCCCGGCGTTGCACCGATGGCCTCGGCCACAATCGTGCCCGTCGGCTTGACCGCATAGGGGTGGCTTTCGCTGCCCACCCAAACGGCCCGGATGCACTGGGGATCGATGCCCGCCCGGGCCAAGGCATTGCGGGCGGCCTCTACGCTCATGGTCGCCGTGTCTTCATCCATCCCCGGAACCGACTTCTCCCGCACGGGGCTCTCCGAATTGGACCCGGTCCAGATGCGGCTGATCTCGCTACCCGGCAGCCGGTACCGGGGTACGTAAGCGCCGTAGCCGACAAAGCCAACGGGCTTGGCTGGTTGATTGAACATGGTCACGCTCTCTTATGACAAGTCAAAATAGAAAACATTACGTTTGTGACGCCAAGATCTCCCGCGCCCGTTCCACCCGCACCGCGCCCTCTCGGACCAGTTGCGCAGCTACCCGGTCAACCTCTAATCCGCTGGCGCCGGCCGCAATGGCGATTTGACGGGCGTGGAGGCTCATGTGCCCCTGCTGGATCCCTTCGGTTGCCAATGCACGGATGGCAGCCAAATTTTGAGCCAGTCCCACCGCAGCCATGATCTCGCTCAACTCCCGGGCGTGGCCCACGCCCAGTATCTTCAGGGCAACCTGGGCCGCAGGGTGCGCGCGGGTGGCTCCGCCCACAATACCGACGGCCAGGGGCAGGTCGATGAAGCCGTAGAGAGCGGGAAAGTCACTGTCTGCGATTGGAGATTGGAACTTGAAGATTGGCGATTGGGGATCGGCGGAATCGAGTCGACCGCGTGTCTTTTCAATCTTTACCCCCAAATCTTCGCCATCTTCGACCACAGACCAGTCCGTCAGCGCCCGGTACTGCCCGTCCCGGGCGGCGTAGGCGTGGGCGCCGGCTTCGATGGCGCGCCAGTCGTTGCCGGTGGCCAGGGCCACGGCGTCAATGCCGTTAAGAATGCCCTTGTTGTGCGTCGTGGCCCGATAGGGATCGGCCAGGGCAAAGGCGTTGGCGTGGGCAATGTTGCGCATCACCTCTTCGCCGCTGTAGTGAATGCTGCTGAAGGACGCGGCCGGAATCACGACCTCGGCCCAGGCCCGCCGCCTGTCGGTCAAATTCGAGAGGATGCGCAGCAAGGCACGGCCGCCGCTCAATCGCTCCAATGTGGGCGCGATGGCTTCAGCCGCAGTGTTCACCGCATTGGCGCCCATGGCGTCGAGCGTGTCAAAAAGCAGGTGCACCACGAGCATGGGACCGGTCTCGGTGCGGGGGAATGCCCGTACCGTCAGATCGACCGGACCGCCTCCCAAGCGAGCGATGGTCGGACTGGTATTCGCCAGATCCAAGAGGGTGGATTTTTCGGCAAGAATCGCGGCGGTGGCTTGCTCGAAATCACTGACTTCCAGCAATTGAATCTGGCCGATCATGATGGAGGGCGTGCTGCCCGTACGGAAGCCGCCGCCGGTTCGGGCCAGTTTCGCCGCATAGCTCACGGCGGCCACGACCGAGGGCTCTTCCACCACCATGGGGACGAGATAATCCCGGCCGTTGATGCGGAAGTTGGCGCCGATCCCCAAGGGCAGACAATAGCGCCCGACCACATTCTCAATCATCTTGTCGGCCCGGGTGATGGCAAGACTGTCATGGAGCACGGCCACATCGTCTGGCGTCAGATCGGCCCAATCAGCCAGAATGCTGACCCGCTCGGCAATGCTCTTCTGATAAAAGCCGCTCAGGCGAGAGCTGCGCGGCTGCGATGCTTGATTGCCCATCCTCTTCCAATTCTGTTCGTGTCCGTACGCTTACGGTACATGATGCACCAATAAATCGTAGCACAGGACGGCTGTCAGAAGCTATCGAATTCGATATTTCCGGCTTTTGGAACGCGGATTGGGCGGATGCAGCGAATTTTTCGGCCGTCTTCCACCGGCTCAATCCGCCCGATCGGTTGAAGCAGCGTTCTGTCCCCTTTCGGGTTCGTCTCCATCTATCCGCTGAAGGCCGTCAACATGCGGCTTACGGGACCGTCGAGCAGTTGCGGGGCCAGGGCCAGGCCGATCGAAAAGAGCAGAATGCCGGCGGCGACGGTCGCGCTGAGGGCTCGCTCGCGCAACAGGCTGCGATTGTCCAGGGGGCCAAAGAGCACCCGGGCCAGCCGGATGTAGCTGAAGATGGCCCCGGCGGAGGCCACGAGCACGACCGCGGCCGGCCGCCAGTCGTTTTCCGCAATGATCTGGAGCGCAGCCCAATGGCCCGTGAAGCCTGCGCTCAAGGGGAAGCCGGCCAAACCTAGTCCGCCCAATAGGAAAACCGCGCTGTTCCAGGGCAGACGATTGCCGGCGCCCTGCAGCCGTGAAGCGCTCAACCCGCCGACATGGGCCTCCAGCACGGAAAGGCCGGCTGCGGCGGTGAGCATGCTGATGGCGCGCAGGCTGAAGAGGAAGAGCGCCAGCGGCAATCCTCGCGTTCCGGCCACGGCCAGCACCATCAAGATCACACCCCAATCGTGGAGCGCAGAGTACCCCCACAGACGTCCGGCATGCAGGGTGCCAAAGGCTGCGACCCCACCCCATAGTGCGGTCAATAGACCGGCCCAGTCGAGCCACAGGGCCAGGGGCGCTTCCTGCGCGACATAGGGAAACTCGGCCAGCATCTGGAAGAGCAGAAAGAGGGCGGCCAGTTGGTAGAGGAGCCCCACGACTGCAGCGACGACCGGGGGCGCTGTCTGGGCCGTCGCGGGCTGTGACCCGTGAAGCGGCGTCGGCGCCAGCAGAATGACATAGCCCAGGGCCGTGAACTGGGCCGCAATGCGCGGCATCATGGCGTTTTGGGGATCGAGAAAGGCTTCGTGAACATACCAGGCCGCAACCAGGACGATGGGAAATGCCAGGACCGGCGGCACCAACATGCGCAGCGCGCCGGCCGGATTTCCCACGCGGCCGGCCTGGACGAGAAAAACCGCCAATGCCGACAGGGCCGCAAGCAGGAGCGGCGCCAGGAGGACGGGGGCTACCGGGCCGTCGGCCAGCAGAAAGAGCAGCGTATACCCCGCAACCAGCGCCAGCGTCAGTGGCACAAAGGCCCGGCCTTGGCTGACCCTGATAGACAGCAGGCAGCCTGCAGCCCCAATCGCCAGGGCCAGGGCAATGGCCGGCGCAACGACGGCCGTAAGTTCGAAGGTGAAATCGAAATACGCCACCGGCGCGGTGAGATCAATGGGCCAATTCACAAGGGGCGGCGTCCAGACCGGCATGCTCACATCGGCAAACCAGAGCAGAACGGCCCAGCCCAGACAGTAAATGGCAGCAACCAGCGCCACAATGCGCTCCCAACTGCGGAGCAGATAGGCAGCGCCGGCCAGGAGAATCAGGCTACCGGGCAGCAACACCGGCAGGCTCAACACGTTTTCCATGGCTACTGCCTCGTCCTGCCGGAAACGACTGGCGGATTGAGCGGAGAAGAAGCCGGCGCGTGTCCTCCGGTATTTGTCGCCTTGCCGTCGTCGCTCGGCTTGCCCTGCAGCACGGCAAAAAGTCCTTCGACAAAACCCGGGCGAGGAACGGTATCGACCAACTCATCCTCATCGACCGGTTCGCCCCAGGGCGACGTTTCCTCCTGATATGGAAAAACAATGTCGGTCACCACGAACTTGCGATCCAATCCGGGCGCCCGATCCAGCAAGATCAAATAGCTGCAGGCCAGGGCGATCAAGACTTCCACACCACCGATAACGGCGAATAGGTTTGAAGATGGAATCAAAACGGCCGACAACATCTGCGCGGGGATCATCCAGAGCAGGAGAGCCACTGCCGTAAAGAAGGGACTGTCACTCAAACCCAGGATCAGCAGCGTACAAAGAACCAACCACCCGACCAGCGCGGTGGTGCTGCTTCCCAGTGCGGGCAGAGGCGCCGTGACATCAATCACGCGCCAGGCCAGCAGGAGCAGGACCAGGGCCATGAGGCGCACCAGCCAGTTGCCGGCCTGATGAAGCGCGCGCGCTTCAGACGCCTGTTGAGCCGATAGGGCAAGGATGAGCAGACAGAGCAACATGACGACGATCTGCAGCCCAGCCCACTGGGCGGCAACGCCATGTAGCGCAACGCCCAGGGCTGCGATACTGATCTGAATGAAAAAGAGCCCGACCAGCGAGGCCCGCCAGTCCCACACGAGGACGATCAGGGCCGCAGCAGCGCCGGTGATGAGCAGACCGGCGCCGGTCGCAAAAAAATCGAGCAGATCAAAGAGCTGTTCCATGATCCTTACCGCAGTAGGTAGACAATGAGCAGAACAACCAGGGCCCAACCAATATAGCCGGCCCCCTCAAGAATGCTTACGGTCCGTCCCCAGATACGGCTGACCTGGCTGATGAGCCACCAGACCGCATCGAAGAGCCATTCAAGATTGGTGGCGCGATAGATAGAGACGGGGATATCCCCCAGGCGCGGCCAGAGTCGAGGGCGAACCCAGACCAAGGTGATGCCCAGCATCAGGGGCAGAGCCAAGGTCACCCAAACGGTCGGCTCGGCCACGACGCTCGGCGGCGTGCCCAGCATGGGCGGGATTGCGTCAGGCAGACTGGCGAGGGTGGCGACCGTGGCCGGGAAGAAGCCCGTCACGGCCAGCGGCAGCCCCAATGCCAGCGCTGAAAACATCAGGCGCGCCAGATTGAAGTTGCTGATCTCCGCGTCGGGCTCGCGCCACGTGCCTTCCCAACTGCGCAGCATGGTAGCGATCAACATGCTCTGGGCCAGAATGTAGACCAGAAAGAGCAGAACGAATATGCCGCCGGCAACGAGCAGACGGGCCAGGGACGGCTGCGTCAAGAAACCGGGCGTGAAGGGGACTCCGGCTAGGGCCAGCGCCCCTACGCTCACGGGCAGTTGCCACCCCATGTGGCGCCAAACCTGACCGCCTACCAGCCAGAGGCCGCCCCCCAACGCAAAGACGGTCGTGGGCCAGATCAGGGCGCTAGGCCCTTGATTCACGGCCAGCGCCCCGGCCAAGGCAGCCACCCCCGCCGATGTGACCAGCACGTAGGTCGAATAGGTAGGCTGATCGGGCGCGGTCCACGCTGTCAGCGCGCTGCCGAGCAGTGCCAGCACGACGATAGAGATGATCTCGATCCGCAGAAGAATGTTTTCCGCACCCAGGCCCATGGTCCAACCCATGAGCCAAAGACCGCTCAACACCGGAACCATATGGTCCAGCAGTCGTTCAGCCAGGTTGACTTCCGTCCGATCGCCGGGCAAGAGCCAGAGGTGGAAGGGATAGACGCCGGCCCGAATCGCGGCTGCCACGAGCATGAGCGCCACCGTTTCGATCGGCAGGACGCCGCCCTGCAAGGGTTGCCCCGGCCCGGTCGGTCCGGCAGGGAGCAGGGCAAAGAGCAGCAGCAGCGCGCCCAGCAGGCTCAGCCCCTTGGCCTGGTTATGCTGCCACTGGGCCCGGGCGGCACCGCCGGCCTGGGCATCCAGGCGCACTGCCGTGCGCAGGAGAATAAAAAAATCGAGCACGACCCACATGAGGACCGTGGTCAGGAGATTGCCGCTGCCGACGAAGAGCAACGCGCCGGAGAGCACGCTCAAATGTACGGCCAGATGAACCTGAATCCGGGAGCGGCTGGTGGCGGACTCGCCGGTCTGCCGGTTGTTCAATTCCAGCAGAATGCCGAGCCCGCCCAGCAATAGGGTCAAACCCGAAATGTACCAGTTCCAGCCGTCGCCGACCCAGAGCAGATTGGCGCCGTCCTGGAAGAGCGGACGCCAGGGACTGCTGTAGATGGGCACCACCGGCTGCATGCGCAAGCCCAGCCAGAGCAGACCAGCCAGCGCCACAAAAAAGAGCGCCAACCCGGTCAGCCAGCCGGGCCGACGCAACCAGCGTCCAATAATCAGTTCTACCGCCGCACCCGCAAGGAGCACCAGCGCCGGACCCATGGGCGAGCGGATGAGATCGATGATGGTTTCCACAACGCGCGATTTTATCATAGGGCGGGAAGGGGGCCAAAGTGGGGGACGGGGTTTTGGGGTGGCGGATGGTGCGAGGTTGCCCGGCGGTCAGCAGAGATCATTGTCAATTGTCAATTGACGATTGACAATGATCATCCATCATCCGCATCAATAATCGCGGCGGTGGCCCGGTTGACCTCATCCAGCGTCGCGGTCGGGGCGCGTTCGAGGCGGGCCAGGCGCTTCTGGAATTGGCTCAATGCGAAATTGGTGAAGACGCTTTCATCGAGGTCGAAGGGCATGACAGGATAGAGTTCGAAGGTCTCCGCAACGACGCCGAGGGCAAGAGGCAACAGTTCGTTCATGGTATCCTCGGCAACAGTCCAGAGGGCCGGCTCTTCGGCAATCAGGCGCGAAATGAGGTAGATACCGTAGGCGATGTGACGCGACTCATCCTGCTTCAGCAGACCCACGCCGCGGCATTGGCCCGGCATGAGCCCGTTGGCCTCCAGTGCGCTAAGATAAGCGTGATAGCCCGTTTCCGCCAGCACTCCCTCGACGATCATGTTGTAGGTAACGGACGCGCGCACCTGTGCCGCCGGGGACGGATCGCGCAGCAGGCCCGTCATGGCTTCCGGCAACGCTTCATAGACCAATGCGCGATAACTGGTGGTGTGATAATGGCTCAGATCTCCACAATCCTGCACCACTTCGTCCAGAAAGCGCCGGAAAAAATCAGTATGCTTGGCTTCTTCAAAAAGAAAGGTGGTGAGAAAAAGCTCTTCTTCGACGCGCCCCTCGTTGGCCACCGCCATAATGAGGGGCAAAATATCGGCCGTGACCGCCTCCTCGCCGGCTTGAAAGAGCGCGGTCAAACGCAAGATTACATCCTGTTCCAGCTCGTCCAACCCAAGCCAGTCCCGGCGGTCCTGGCGGAAGTCAAGCTCACTCGGATTCCAGACGCCGAGCCGCTTGGCCCTTTCAAAGAGGCGCATGGGCGGCGCCTCCCGATCCAGAGATCGGGTCGTCGTCGCAAATTGCGTATGGGTCATCCTACTTCTCTCCCTCTCCCGCCGCAGCGACCCTGGCCCAGTATCTGGTACGGTATCGGGTACAGTATCTGGGTCAAAGTGTGGGTCACTGTGTGGGTCACTGTGTCAGGTCAATACAGAGTAACCTTTTCCAGATTGATTACGTCTACTTATACAGTTGTCGGCACCGTCTTCGCATGGACAGTGTAGCCACTCGGCCTCACTTGCGCAATTCGCTCAAACGCAGATCATACGCAGCAAGCCATCCTGAATGGCCCGCGGATACGGCCGGATATGGCAGATTCATACACATGACCGGGGAACGATCGCTTGCCGGCAGGATTTGTGCGCTGCTAGGGCGATTCTGCGCCCTGTGGTACCCTATACGCGCCATACCCGCCATGCCCAGGCCGGTGAATGCGCCGGAGGCGCGAGCAAACATGCAGCCGGTGCGCCCACTATGC
>CAYZLP010000025.1:0-16813 GCA_964478635.1 uncultured Caldilineaceae bacterium | reverse complement strand
CCCTACGGCGCAAGAACCTGTCAGATTCCTAAGCTACGATGAGATTGAGGCCTTATTCACAGCGTACGCTGTGTCGCTCACGCCCGGTCGTCTGGCGCGGGATGCGGATGAAGCTGTGGCCGCAGCCGAAAACCTTGGGTTTCCCGTAGCGGTGAAAGGCCTGTCGGATCGCTTCTCGCACAAGAGCGACGCCGGGCTGGTATTGCTCGGTCTGGGGGACGCACGGCAGGTTGCAGCAGCCATTCACTCCCTTGCAAGCACGTTGGACGACGTGACCGACACGACCTTTCTCGTTCAACGCATGGCGCTCCCCGGCATTGAGGCGCTGGTCGGTGTGGAAAATGACGCCCAGTTCGGACCCGTCATTGCCTGCGGTCCCGGCGGTATGCTGGTCGAGCTGCTGGATGACGTTTCCCTGCGCTTGGCCCCGCTGAGCCCTGATGCTGCGCTTGCGCTCCTGGATGAAACCCGCTTGGGGCGGCTTCTCCGGGGCCTGCGCGGAGGCCCGCCCGCCGATCGCGCGGCACTGGCGGATTTATTGGTCCGACTATCCGCCATGGCCCACGAACGTCAGGATCGGCTGGTATCCATGGACCTGAACCCCGTGATCGTCCATACCGAGGGTTTATCGATCGTTGATGTTCGCATTCAATGGCGAGGTAACTTCAATCCATGAGTCACACACACACAACCGCTATTTCGCAAGCGCACGCCGACCGTATCGAAGTGCGCGGCTACAGCGTTTTGGATTTGGCAGACAGACTCTCCTTCGGGGAAATGGTCTATCTGCTCTTGCAGGGTGAACTGCCCACACGCAAGCAGGGCAAGCTGATCGAAGCCATGCTCGTCATCATGGCGGAACATAGCATCAATGCGCCATCCACCCACGCCGCGCGGACCGTCGCCAGTTGCGGCAGTCCACTCCAGACGGCCGTGGCCGCCGGTGTCAGCGCGATCGGCGAGCATCACGGTGGCGCGGGAGAATCCTGCGCCCGGATATTGCAGGACGCGGTTCGCAACGCGCCAGACCCCTTTGACGCAGAAGCTGTCGCCGACCATATCGTTGAGGAAGCAAAGCGCGCAGGCAAACGCATCCCGGGTTACGGCCACCGCATCCACGATCCCGATCCCCGGGCCGTCTATCTGCTCGCCCTGGCCCGAGAGCTGGATTTGGCCGGTCCCCATGTGGCGTTGGCGGAAGCCGTCGAGGCAGCATTGGGCAAGCGGACAGGGCGCAGCCTACCGTTGAACGTCGACGGCGCGCTGGCTGCCTTGTCCAGCGACTTGGCCTTCGATCCGCGCACGGCAAAGGGTTTGTTCATCCTGGCGCGCACCGCCGGTCTGCTCGCGCACGTGCAAGAAGAGTATGCCGAGGGCAAACCCATGCAGTTTGCCGGCATCGCCTCCGTAGAGTATGTGGGACCGGTGCGGTTGGATCCATTGAAACCGGAGGAAGCATGAGCCTGGACCATGTCCGGCTGTCGCCTTGCCAGACTGGTGCATCGTGGGCAGTGCAGGCGAATCTGCGCCCCTAGCCCCGAAGTTGTCGCCAATTTGTAGCCAATCTGTCGCGCAGCACAACCTATATTGAAACAGCAATCGTTCGAGGCGGTTGCGACAATTGTTCTGCGTCGGGTTCGATTCATGCGGCTGCTAACGATAAGCCGCACGAAAGCAACCCGGCGCTTGCGCGTGGAGTAGGGTCAAATCAGGAGGATGGGCTATGTCACACCGGCGGCGAGTCTTCGCGCTGTTGATGTCAGTGCTGCTGTTGATGTCAGTACTGCTGTTCCTCAATGCATGTCAACCAATTCAGGCGCCGGTAGCCCAATCGACCGCACCAAGCGGGCAAGAGAAAGAGGTTCCAATCGATTTGATGAAGCTGGACGCCGCTACCATCGCCCAGATCGATGAGATCGTCAAGCAAACCATGACTGACTATCCGTTACCCGGCATGCAATTGTGCGTTGTCAAAGATGGTCGGATGGTCTATCACCAGGGCTTCGGATTGGCTGACGTCGATGCCGATCGACCGGTTACGCCCCAATCACTCCTGACCCAGATGTCCGTTACGAAAACCCTGACCGCCGCGGCAATCATAAGGCTGGCGGAAGCAGGTGCGATCGATCTGGAGGCGCCGGTCACCCAGTACCTACCCGATTTCACCATGGCCGATGAACGGTACAAAGACATTACCGTGGACATGCTCCTGAGCCATCGTTCCGGACTGCCGGACTCGCCCGTTGTCTGGCAGGAGCCGCTCGATCCTGTCATGGACCCGCTCACCCAGGCGGTGCGCGGGCTGGAAGACATGCAGTTGCTCTTCACACCGAACACGGACTGGAGTTACAGCAGCTGGGGATATTCGCTCCTCGGCGCCATCATCAGCGCCGTAACTGGCGAGCCCTATGCAGAGTACATGGAGACGGCGTGGCTCGAGCCCTTGGGCATGACAGCTTCTACGTTTGACATCGAAGCGGCAGCCCCAATTTCCCTGACGACCCTCTACAAAGGATACAAAATCGACAGGCTGCGCCCCGTCAATCCGCCCGTTGATCCCCGCGACGCGCCGGCGGGCGGTCTGTGGTCGAGTTGCGATGAGATGGCCAAGTGGGCCCTGCTCATATTGAACCGGGGAGAGGTCGACGGTGAGCGATTTCTGCCGTCGACAAGCGTTGAGGCAATGTGGGAACCGCTCTCGGGCATCAACTGGATGCTTGGCCCCAGATACGACCCGGCCTTCACAGGATATGGCCGTGGCTGGATTGTCGGCGCGCGCGACGCCCATCGGTTGGCCGGACACATGGGCGCCGGCGAAGGAGCCAACATCCAGCTGCAGCTCGCGCCGGATGACGCGCTTGCCGTCATCGCCATGGAGAACTGGGGGCAGCCTGCGGCAACCTTTGGATATCCGGCATCATTTGCCGCCATTGACGTGCTCTATCTGCTGCTGGGGATCGAACCGGATTAATTTCGGACGACGGTTGGCTGGAAAAGAGTCCCGGTGACCAAAATTTTCAGATAATCACTCAGTCGTTTGTTGTGGAACAAGCGCCTTGCATGACTGGCGAATGATCAGGGAAGTGCTCAGGTGATAGGTTACCGGCTTGCCGTCGGCGCCGTTGGCGCCTGCAATCCGCCGGTGCAGGAGATCGACGGCAAGTTGGGTCATTTCGTCGACCGCGATGTCGACCGCGGTAATGGGCGGGTTCCAGGCCGTCAGCCATTCCGTATCGTTGTAGCCGATGACGGAGATGTCGTCGGGGATGCGGATGTTTTGGCGGCCCATCACCATGAGCGCCCCCATAGAGATGCGGTTGCTGCCGGCGATCAGGGCCGTGGGCGGATTGGACAACGCCAACAATTCGGCCATGGACTTCTCGCCGTGTTGGCGGGAAAAGGCGCCTATTTTTTGCAGCGCGGGATCCTCATCAATGCCGCAGCTACCCAGCGCCGCATGGAAGCCCTGCAGCCGCTCATAGCCGGTCGTAATCTCCGGCGAGCCGCTGATGAAGCCGATGCGCCGATGGCCGAGTTGGGCGAGGTATTCGACGGCCTGAAAGACCCCACGATAGTTGTCGGGCAGCACAGCGTCCAGCACATTCTTTTCCCGCTGGCGGTTGAGTTCCACGATGGGCATGCCGCCCTCGGCAAGTTCACGCACGAAGACCGAATTGTTGCCTTGGGCCGGATGCGTATAGAAAATGCCATCCACGCCCTTTTCCCGCAACATCTCGAGATAATCCAGGTCCAGTTGGGCGTCCTCATTGTTGACGCACAGGATCATCTCATACCCCAACTGGCGCAAGCCCTTCAACAATGCGCCGGCGACCGATGTGTAAAACACATTTGAGATATCGGGAATGATCAGGCCAATCAACTTGGTGGGCTTGCCCTTGAGCGACCGCGCGTTCCAGTTGGGGCGGTAGCCGAGGGCGCGCACGGCATCGGTGACCCTGCGCTCGTTTTCCGCGCTATAGTAGCCCTTCTGATTCAAGACGCGTGAAACCGTGCTGGGTGAAAGCCCTGCGTATCTTGCAACATCGATTATGGTTACGCTCTTCTTGCGTGCCATCCCCGCACTTCCTGCGTTCTACCGCGTGGTATTCAGCAACCATGTGAAACAGACTGAACAAATTTTCACACATTCTAACCCAGATCATGCGGGTGCTCAAGCCCCCTTGCCATCCGTTACCGCGCGGCAAGGATGGTCCATAAGCCGCAGATCATGGCACATTGGGGCAAATTGGGGCAGATTGTGGCTTTCTCCGGTCTACCCTCTCGGGTCAATCTATCCTATTTCGCCGTATCCGCTGATTTATGCGGACTATTGGGAGCAGATTGGGAATTGCTGTTACAGCCTATTGCCCCTTGACGCGGCAGGAAAACTCCGGTATTATGTGACCAAATTGTGGTTACGTTTTCACATTCTTTTCACGTTCCCGTTCGACTTCCCCAAATAGTCAAGCTCAAATAGTCACGCAACGACAGTTGCCTCCTGACGAGATATCGCAATGACAACTGAATAACCGACAGCTTTTCGTGCTCGGTCTCTTGGCTTATCCTGGTCCGCTTGCTCACGACTTCATCCAGTTCTTACCAGTTCACAAACCAACGGAGGAGTACTATGCACAAGTCAGTCTGGAAGGTTCTTGGCCTGCTCTTGATCGCTGCGCTCGCTTTGACCGCCTGCACCGCGCCCGCCATGCCCGCCGACACCGGCGCCGGTGCACCCGCCGAGGCCGAAGGCGAAGTGGAACTGAGCGTCATCCACTACTTCAGCGACACGCTGGGGCAGGAAGCCATGGCAAACATCATCTCGGGATTCAACGAAGCGGAACCCGGCATCACGACCGTCGACAACTCGGCCGGCCATGAAGATTTCAAGACCCAGATTCTGGTTACCCTGGCCGGCGACAACCCGCCCGACATTTTCTCCTACTGGGCCGGTGCACGCACCCAGTTTGTGGTCGACGGCGGCCGCCTGGCCCCCATCGACGAGATGTGGGCGGCCAACAATCTGGATGAGGTGATTCCCGCCGGTATCGCTGCGGGCGCCTCCACCTACGATGGAACGAAATACCTGATTCCCATGGGCTACCACTATGTAGGCATGTTTTACAATCCCCAGGTCATGGCCGATGCCGGCATTACCGAAATGCCGACCACATGGGATGAGCTGATGGCCGCGGCCGATACGCTCCAGGCCGCCGGCGTCACGCCCTTTGCGCTGGGTTCCATGAACCGCTGGCCCGCCCAGTTCTGGTTCGATTACCTGATGCTGCGCACCGCGGGGCCCGAGTATCGGGCCAGGCTCATGGCGGGCGAAGCCTCCTACACCGATCCGGAAGTTGTGGCCGTCATGGAAGCGTGGAAGGAATTGGTGGACAAGGGCTACTTCGTGGAAAACGCCAACGCCTACGATTGGACGGATGCCGCCGATCAGGTAGCCAACGGCCAGGCCGCGATGACCCTCATGGGCACCTGGATCACGGGTTACTGGAACGGCAACAACCTGGTGCCGGGCGAGAACTACGATTTCTTCCCCTTCCCGCCCATGCAGGAGGGCGTGCCCAACGCCGCGCTGGGACCGGTGGACGGCTTTGTCATGACTGCGGCCTCGGCGCACAAGCCGGAAGCCGAGAAGATGCTCATGTATTTCCTCGATCCCCAGGTACAGGCCGACTGGGCCCAGGGACAGGGCGCGCTGGCTCCGAGCATGATGGTCGATCCGTCTATCTACAATGTGGTGATGAGCAAGGCCAATGATGAGGTAGCCAGCGCCGAGGTCTTTGCCTTCAACTACGACCTGGCCACGACGCCGCCCATGGCCGAAGGCGGACTCAACATGTTCGCCCAGTTCATGAACGACCCGGCCAATTTCAATGATTATCTGGCCGAGACCGAGAATGTGGCAGTAGAGGTCTTCGGGAAGTAACCTTCAACCAAGGCGAGGCCTGTGGGCACAGGCCTCGCCCTTCTTCGTGGGAGGCTAGCCGTATGGCCCGATCACGCAGGATGTGGGCCGCGATCTTTCTCACACCGCCCCTGGCGCTTTACATTTTTATCGTGGTCGCGCCGCTGCTGGTATCGTTCTACTACAGCCTGACGGACTGGAACGGGTTCAATCCCAACTACAATTTCGTCGGCTTGGACAATTTCCTCAAAATCGGTCGCGACCCGCTCTTTGCCAACGCCATCCGGAACACGGTCGTCTGGATGGTGGCCGCGGTGTTGCTGCCCTCCCTCGGCGGGCTGGCCATTGCGCTGGCGCTCAACGGACGCGGCATATCGGGCAACATCTACAAGTCGCTCTTCTATCTGCCCATCTGCCTTTCGCTGGTCGTCATCGGTCAAGTCTGGATCTGGATGTACCATCCTGACTGGGGTCTGATCAACGTCGTGCTGGAGGGGCTGGGGTTGGACGGGTTGACGCGCGCCTGGTTGGCGGACCCGGACACGGCCCTGATTTCCGTCATCATCGCCTGGTCCTGGCAACAGATGGGACTGTCGATGGTGATCTTTCTGGCGGGTCTCACGTCGGTGCCCACCGAATTGACCGAAGCTGCGGAAATCGACGGCGCGTCTTACTGGCAAGCCCTGCGTCACGTGGTCATTCCCTTGCTCATGCCTGCCACCGTCGTCGTCATGGCCCTGGCCATCATCAACTCGCTCAAGAGCTTCGACATCGTCTACGTCATGACCCAGGGTGGGCCCTTCCACTCTTCCGATACGCTGGCCATGTTCATGTATACGGAATCATTCAAGAAGTACTACATGGGCTACGGCAGCGCGATCTCCGTCGTGCTCTTCGCCATCTCACTGGTGATTATCGTCCTCTACTTCCGTCAAGTCAACGCGCTGGATCAGCTCTATGACTGATACGTCCATGGCGACCCGGGAAACACAGCCCACCGAAAGCACAGCAAGACACCATGTACGCCTGGCGTCCGTCATTTTCTACATCGTTCTGACGCTGGTTGTCATCCTCTATTCGCTGCCCAGTCTGGGCGTGCTGCTGACGTCTTTCAAAACGACGGAAGAGATCGCCCGGGATGGCCTTTGGGCGTTGCCCGACGCGCTGCGTTTCTCCAATTATCGAGAAGCCTGGGTGGGCGGCAACGTAGTCGTCTATGCGCGGAATTCCTTGCTGGTGACCATCCCCGCAACGATCATCTCGATCGCGCTGGGTACGCTGACGGGATATGTCTTTGCCAAGCTACCTTTTCGGGGATCCAATGCACTCTTTGTCTTCGTTGTTGCGGGCATGTTCTATCCGCCTCAGATCGTCCTGATCCCGCTTTTCCGGCTCTTCAACACCATTGGGCTCTACGATACCTTGTGGCCCATGATCATTGTGCACTCAGCTTTCGGGATTTCGATCTGCACCCTGGTCATGCGCAATTTCTTCGCCGCCATTCCCTCGGCCGTGCGCGAAGCGGCCATTATCGACGGGGCCAATGAGCTGCAGGTCTTGCTACGCATCGTCCTGCCCGTCAGCCTGCCGGCCATCGCCGTCCTTGCGACGCTGCAGTTTACCTGGATTTGGAACGACTTTCTCTGGCCCATCATCTTCACACAATCGGACGACATGCGCACCATCATGGTGGGACTGACTTCCCTCAAGGGGCAATATAGCGTAGCCTACGGCGTCCAAGGGGCCATGTCGGTCATTGCGAGTCTACCGACTTTGTTGGTCTTCATTTTCTTTCAACGCTACTTCATCCAGGGCCTGACATTGGGCTCTGTGAAAGGTTAACCCGGAGGATCATCAGCATATGGCGGATACGTTGCGGGTCGGCATCATCGGCGCAGGACGGATCTCGGATCTCCACGCCATCGAATACCTGGCCAACCCTCGGGCAGAAATTGTTGCGGTCGCCGATATCAATAAGGAAAACGCCAGGCAACAGGCCCGAAAATGGGGCGTCCCCGAGCAGAACGTCTTGCGCGACTATCAAGATCTGCTGGCCCTGGATGAGGTCGATCTGGTGGAGATCCTACTGCCTCACGATCTTCATTATGCGGCAACTCTCGACGCGGCCGCAGCGGGTAAGCATGTCTCAGTTCAGAAACCCATGGCCCTCTCCGTGGATCAGGCAGATGCCATGATTGACGCCACAACCAAAGCAGGCGTAATCTTCAAAGTCTTCGAAAACTTTATCTTCTACCCGCCCATCCAGCGCGCCAAGGCCCTGATTGATGCCGGCGAGATCGGCGATCCGCTCTCGATTCGCATCAAGAGCAATGCGGCCACCAGCCCCAATGCCTGGGAGGTGCCCGCTTCAGCCCAAGCCTGGCGCTTCGATCCGGCCCAGAACGGCGGCGGGCCCCTCGTATTCGACGACGGTCATCACAAGTTCGCCCTGGGCTGGCATTTCATGGGTCCGGCCAAAGCGGTACATGCTTGGATTGGCGAGACGGAGGTTGCCCCCGGCGCGATCCTGGATGCGCCCTCCATCGTTTCCTGGAAATTCGCCAGCGGTGCTGTGGGCGCCCTGGAGGTGGTCTACTCGCCCGAACTCGTCCTGGAGACGCAGCACTACGCCCAGGATGACCGGGTTGAAATCACCGGCACCAAGGGCGTCATTTGGGTGACGCGCGGCCACGGCAAGATGATGGATGTCCCGCCGGTCGTCCTCTATCGAGATCGGGGCACCCGTACCTTTTCCGACATGCCCGTCGGGTGGGAGCATAGCTTCATCAACTCCACACGCCAGTTCATTGATGCCTATTTCGCCGGGGAATCGCCTTCGCTCACGGGTGAACAGGGGCGGGAGGTTTTGCGCTTCACGCTGGCGGCCCAGGAATCGGCCCGCTTGGGTTGCGCCGTTGCGCTGGATGATTGAACAGATCGCGCCCGCCGATATCCTGTTGATGCAACAAGGATGCGGACACGCACCAACCTGCAGGAGGAAGCAATGACTCGTCGCTTGACCGGTTCCGAGATTGTCGTCGAAATGCTGATCGAAGAGGGTATGCCCTACGTGATCGGGATCCCCGGTCACGGGAATTTGCCTTTGGTGGATGCCTGTCGCCGCCACCAAGATCAAATCCAGGTCATCATGCCGCGCCACGAGCAGGCAGGCGTGCATATGGCGGACGGTTATTTTCGGGCGTGCGGCAAACCCCTGGCCGTCTACACGTCCATCGGCGCGGGTGCGGCCAATGCGGCTTTGGGATTGGCCACGGCCTATGCCGATTCCATCCCCTTGCTCCTGCTCATCGGGGAGACGCATACGTACATGCGCGGCGTCGGCGTCCTGCAGGAGATCGATCGCCAGTACTGGTCGGACCTGCCCCGCAGCTTCGATCCTCTGGTCAAGCGCAGCTGGCGCATCGATCAGGCGCGCCAACTGCCCCGGGCTGTGGGCCAGGCCTTCAAC
This sequence comes from uncultured Caldilineaceae bacterium, assembly GCA_964478635.1. GTDB lineage: Bacteria > Chloroflexota > Anaerolineae > Caldilineales > Caldilineaceae > JAGRCP01. Next base: position 7,427 of record CAYZLP010000025.1, on the reverse strand, counting down.
ACCATGCTCACCGGCCGCCCGGGACCGGCGCTGATTGCCCTGCCCATGGACGTCCAGGCAGAGACCATCGAACTGGACGAAATCCCCAAACCCCAGAGCCGGCGTCCCCTGGGAGCACCCGGCGGCGATCCGGCAGCGATCCAACGGGCGACAGATCTGCTTCAACAGGCCAAACGGCCGGTCATTCTGGCCGGGGGTGGTGTCATCCTGGCCGGAGCCGAGACGGAGTTGCGCCGCTTGGCCGAGCATCTGGGCGCGGCCGTCGTGACCACCATGCAAGGCAAGGGCGCCTTTCCCGAAGACCATCCCCTCTATGGCTGGCACATGGGCAGCAACGGCACGACCTGCGGCAATCATCTCACCAATAATGCCGACGTCTTGCTGGCGGTGGGTGTGCGCTTTGCCGACAAGGCAACGTCATCCTATCGCCCGGGCTACGCGTTCAACATTCCGCCCACGCAGCTCATCCACGTCGACATCGATCCGTTTGAGATCGGCAAGAACTACCCGGTGGAGGTCGGCATTGTCGGCGACGCCAAAGCCGTACTGCGCGATTTGGGCAACAGCGTCACTGCTGCCGCGTCGCCTCGAGACTGGCAGAAAAGTGCATACGCTCAGGAAATCGCGCGCGAAGTCAATCAGTGGCTGGACAGCTTCCGGGATCTACGGACGTCAAACCAGTCGCCGCCGACCATGGGGCGCGTGATTGCCGAAGTCCGACGGGTGCTGCCGCAAGATGGCCTCGTCTTCACCTCTGCCGGCAACATCCAGGCCCAAGTTTTCCAGGAAATGGCCTTTACGGTACCCCGAACCTATCTTTCGGCCGGCGGTTTCAGCACCATGGGCTGGTCCTATCCCGCAGCCCTGGGCGCCAAGCTGGCCCGTCCCGACGCGCCGGTGGTGGCATTGGTGGGCGACGGCGACTTCCTGATGACGATCCAGGAAATTGCCACGGCTGTGCAGTATGACATTCCCGTAGTCGCAGTCGTCTTCAACAATCAGGGCTGGCAGGCGATTCGCGACTTGCAGACCCTGGCATTTGGTGACGATGCCAACTACGGTACGATGTTCGAGCAGGATGACCGACCCATCTCGCCCCATCTGGCCGAGATCGCCCGAGCCTTCGGCGCCCACGGCCAGCGCGTGACCGAAACCACGGAGCTTGGCGATGCCCTGCGTGAGGCCCTGGCGGCCAACCGGCCCGCGGTCGTGGAGGTCATGATCGACATGAATCTGGGCACGTCCGGGGGCCAGGCACCGGGCTGGTGGGATGTACCGGTGCCGGCATACCTGGCCGAAAAACGCGCGGCCTACGATGCGGAGCGAGCGGAAGAGGTTCTGTAGCGGCGCAGCATAATCTGCAAATCGGAATGAAAGCGAACAAGGCAATTATGAACTATAAGCTCTATATCGACGGACGCTGGGTCGAGGCCAAAAACGGCGGACGCTGGCAAGTCCTCAACCCGGCCACGGAAGAAACGATTGCCGAAGTACCCTTCGGTGACGGGAACGACGCCCTGCTGGCCGTTGAGGCTGCGTCCCGTGCCCAGCCCGGCTGGGCAGCGATGACGGCCTATGAGCGTGGCGCGATTCTGCGCCGCGCCGCAGACCTCATCTACGCCAACGTCGATGAGTTGGCGCCCATCATGACCCGGGAGTGCGGCAAGCCCCTGGCCGAGGCACGAGGTGAATGGACGGCCTGCGCCGATCTCCTGGACTGGTTCTCGGAAGAGGGCAAACGCGCCTACGGCCGCACCATTCCGCCGCGCAAAGCCAACAAACGCCTCCTTTCGCTGCCCGTTCCAGTCGGCGTCGTGGCCACGATCACGGCCTGGAACTTCCCCGCGTATCTGCCTGCTCGCAAGTGGTCGGCAGCCTTAGCCGCCGGCTGCGCCATTGTCGGCCGTCCCAGCGAATTGACGCCCATGAGCGCCATGGCCCTGGTTAACGTACTCGAGGAAGCGGGCCTGCCGCCGGGCGTACTCAACCTGGTCAACGGTGATCCTGCAACCATGGCCGATGTTTTCCTGACCTCGCCTGACGTTCACAAACTCAGCTTCACCGGCTCACAACGGGTCGGGCAAATTCTAATGAGCAAGGCCGCGCCGGGGATGAAACGCCTTGCCATGGAGCTGGGAGGCAGCGCGCCCGTCCTGGTCTTTCCGGACGTGGATGTAGAGCAGGCGGCTGCGGCCTGCGTGACGGCCAAATTCCGCAACAATGGCCAGGTCTGCATTTCGCCGAGCCGCTTCTATGTCCATCACGAAGTGGGCGAAGAATTCATTGAGGCCAGCCGGACCCTAATCGAAGACTATGTAATCGGAGACGGTCAGGATCCTGTAGTCAACATTGGGCCATTGGTCACCCAAGCTGCGCAGGAGCGCATCGCCGGCTTCGTTGATGATGCGACCGCTCTGGGCGCGCGGGTTGTCACCGGGGGCAGTAAGCCCGCAGCCTTGAAACGGGGTTTCTTTTATGAGCCCACGCTTCTAATCGACTTGAAAGATGAAATGCGGGTGATGCGGGAGGAGATTTTCGGCCCCGTCATGCTCGTGCGCGACTTCGTTTCCCTGGATGACGCCCTACGGGAAGCAAACGGTACCCCCTACGGCTTAGCGGCCTATCTCCTGACCAACGATCTCAGCACGGCCATCCGGGCCTACGAGGGATTGGATTTCGGCATCATCGGCGTCAACGACATGGTGCCGGCGACCGCGGAGGCGCCCTTCGGTGGCGTCAAACAGAGCGGCTTCGGGCGCGAAGGTTCGCAAGAGGGTCTGGAAGAATATCTTGAGACGAAGTTCGTCTCCATTGCCATTGAATAGACAGGTGCCATCTATGCCGGTTCGTGGTCTGGCCAATAATCTGACCGAATACGGTGACAAAGAGTTTGCGCTCTATTTGCGCCGTTCTTTTGCCAAAGCCATGGGTTTCAGCGATGAAGCCCTGGCGAAGCCGATTGTGGGCATCCTGAATACGTACAGTGAACTCAACAACTGCCACCGTCACTTTCCACAGATGGTGGATGCCGTCAAACGCGGGGTATGGCAGGCGGGTGGTCTTCCCCTGGAGTTTCCCACCATCTCACTCGGCGAAGTCTTCCTCTCGCCGACCAGCATGCTCTATCGCAACCTCATGTCCATGGATGTGGAAGCCATGATCCGCGCCCAGCCCTTGGACGCCGTGGTGCTCACCGGCGGTTGTGACAAGACCCTGCCGGCGTTGCTCATGGGTGCAGCCAGCGCCGATATACCCTCTATCGTCGTTGCCGCCGGTCCCATGCTCACCAATCAATTTGACGGCGAGCGGATCGGCGCCTGTACCGACTGCCGTCGTTTCTGGGCGACCTTTCGCCGGGGTGAGATCGACCGTGAGACCATCAACACGGTGGAAGGTCAGCTGGCGCCAACGCCGGGCACCTGCAGCGTCATGGGGACGGCCAGCACCATGGCCTGCCTGGTCGAGGCGTTGGGCATGATGCTGCCCGGCGGCGCCTCGATTCCCGCAGTCTACGCTGACCGCATGCGCCACGCCGAAGCGGCCGGCAAGCAAGCCGTGGACCTGATCCGGCGCGACCTGCGGCCCAGTCAGATCATGACGCCGGCCGCGTTTGACAACGCGCTGCGCGTCCTTCAGGCCATCGGCGGCTCCACGAACGCAATCGTCCACCTTACGGCAATCGCCGGCCGGCTAGGGATTCAGCTGGATCTGGACAGACTCAACCGGCTCGCGGAATCCACGCCGGTACTGGTCGATCTAAAACCGTCGGGTCAGGCCTACATGGAAGATTTTCACCAGGCCGGCGGGATGCAGGTCTTGCTGCACGAGATACGCGATCTGCTCGAACTGGATCTTCCCACTGTGGCCGGCATGACGCTCCGTGAGCGGCTGGATGAGCCCTACGTCTACCCGGCTTGGCAAGAGATTATCCGGCCTGCAAGAAAGCCGCTACAGTCGGAAGGTGCGTTGATAGCGCTGCGCGGCAACCTGGCGCCCGACGGCGCAATCTTGAAACGCTCGGCGGCCACGCCCGGGTTGCTCAATATCGTGGGGCGGGCGGTCGTCTTCCACTCGCTGGCCGATCTGGCCGAACGAATCGATATGCCTGACCTGGACGTCACCGAAAACGACATTCTCGTTCTGCAAAACGCCGGTCCCCTGGGCGGACCGGGCATGCCGGAAGCCGGCTATCTTCCCATTCCGAAGAAGCTGGCCGAGCGCGGCGTCAAGGACATGGTACGCATCTCCGACGCCCGCATGAGCGGTACGGCATTCGGCACGATCGTCCTGCACGTGGCGCCGGAAGCAGCCGTCGGCGGCCCTCTCGGCCTGGTACGCACGGGCGATCGCATTGAGCTGAGCACAGACAAGCGCGAGCTAAACCTGCTGGTTGACGCGAATGAACTCGCACGGCGCAGCAAAAGCTCCACCCCGAGTCGACGATCCGCTCAACGCGGCTATGAATTACTCTACGACCAGCACTGTCAACAGGCGAATCTTGGCGCGGACTTCGACTTCTTGCGACCGCCGGCTGCGGCGTCTGGTTAGGCAGGCTCTGCTGCACTGTCCCTGGATGACCAAAAACGCCGCAGTTGATTTCCTCCCGACGAGCAGGCATAATTGACCCGTCGCAACTCGTCAAGCGCAGCGCACGCAGTGCGGTGTCAATCTGCTGCGCCGTGAACAGGAGGAACGCAAACCATGAGCGACTATCAGGTCATCGGCACCCGGCCCATTCGCCACGACGGCGTCGACAAGGTCACCGGACGGGCCCAGTACGGCGCAGACAAGCAGCTGCCCGGCCTGCTCCACGGCAAAGTGCTGCGCAGCCCCCACGCCCATGCGCGCATCGTCCGGATCGATACAGCGGCCGCTGCCGCGCTGCCCGGCGTCAAGGCCGTCGTCACCGGCGCGGATCTGCCCAGCGCGCCCGATAAGATCGAAGACATGGGCGAGACTTCCTCGAATCTGCGCTACATGAGCTGGAACATCCTGGCCCACGGCAAGACCCTCTACCATGGCCATGCCGTGGCAGCCGTGGCGGCCGACAGTCCCCACACGGCCGAAGAGGCCCTGGCCCTCATCGAAGTCGAATACGAAATCCTGCCTCCGGTAATGGATGCAGCAACGGCCATGGCCGAAGGCGCGCCGATTCTGATCGAGTCGCTGCGCACCGATGAGCTGGGCAAGCGGGGGGAACGGCCGACCAACGTCGCGGCCCACGTTCGCCATCAGCGGGGCGATTTGGATGCCGGTTTTGCCGCAGCCGACGTCATCGTCGAACGGGACTATCGCACGGGAACGGTACACCAGGGCTACATCGAGCCCCACAACGCCACGGCCCTCTGGCGCGACGATGGTCATCTGGAAATCTGGTGCAGCACCCAGGGCGCCTTCTCCGTGCGCAGCCAGGTAAGCGAATTGCTACAGATTCCCGTCTCGTCCGTGACCGTAACGCCCATGGAGATCGGCGGCGGCTTCGGCGGCAAGCTGCGGGTCTATCTGGAACCGGTGGCCGCGCTGCTCTCGCGCAAGGCAGGCCACCGCCCGGTCAAGATGACCATGAATCGGGCCGAGGTGCTCATGGCCACGGGCCCGACTTCCGGTTCGGTGATTCGCGTCAAGCTGGGCGCCACCCGCGACGGCAGGCTGACCGCGGCTCAGGCCGAGCTGATCTACGAAGCGGGGGCCTTTCCCGGTTCGCCCGTTGGCGCGGGCTGTGGTGTCATCCTGGCGCCCTACAAGCTGGACAATTTACAGATCGACGGCTACGACGTCCTGGTCAACCGGCCCCAATCGGCCGCTTACCGCGCGCCGGGCGCCACCAATGCCGCCTTCGCGGCCGAATCTGCGCTGGATGAGTTGGCCCTTCAATTGGAAATCGATCCGCTGGTGCTGCGTCTGCTCAACGGCGTGCAGGAGGGCGACCGCCGGGCCGACGGGCCTACTTATCCCAAGATCGGCTTCTTGGAAACTTTGGAGGCGGTGCGCCAAAGCGACCATTATCAAACGCCCCTGACCGGACCATACCGGGGCCGGGGCGTTGCGGCCGGCTTCTGGTTCAACTGGGGCGGCAAGTCGAGCGTGTCGGCCAGCGTCAATCCCGACGGCACCGTCAGTTTGGTGGAAGGTTCGCCCGACATCGGCGGCACCCGGGCTTCCCTGGCCATGCAGCTGGCCGAAACCTTGGGCATTGCCGCAGAGGATGTCCATCCCCAAGTGGTGGACACGGATTCGGTCGGCTACAATGACGTCACCGGCGGCAGCCGCACGACCTTCGGCTCCGGCTGGGCCGTCTACGAATTGGGGCGCAAGCTCAACGACGCGATGCGGGCATTGGCGGCCGACCATTGGGACGTTCCGGTGGAGCAAGTCACCGTCGAACGGGGCATCTTCGCCCACAACGGCGACAGCCTATCGTTCAAGGAGTTGGCCGCCAAGGGCAGCGACATTCCCGTCGCCGCCAGCGCCACTGTCCATCCCAAGACGCATAGCCCGGGCTTTGCCGTCCACGTGGTCGATGTGGAAGTCGATCCGGAGACGGGCAAGGTGACCATTCTGCGCTACACCGCGGCCCAGGATGTGGGCAAGGCCATCCATCCCAGCTATGTAGAGGGTCAAATCCAGGGCGGCGTCGCCCAGGGCATCGGCTGGGGCCTGAACGAGGAATACGTCTACGATGACGAAGGCCATCTGCTCAACGCCAGCCTCCTCGACTATCGCATGCCCACGGCCCTGGACCTGCCCATGATCGACACGATTCTGGTGGAGGTAGCCAGCCCGGGTCATCCTTACGGCGTCAAGGGCGTCGGCGAGGCGCCCATCGTTCCGCCGCCCGCGGCCCTGGCCAATGCCATCTATCGAGCCCTGGGCGTGCGCATGACCGAGCTGCCCATGTCACCCGGAAAGGTGACGCAAGCGATCTGGGCGCAAGGTTAGGCCATGGAACAGGCGATGGAACATGAGGTGTGGATTCCCGCACTCCACCGGGATTTGACCGGCGGCGTGGAGCGGGTCACGCAGGCCGGCTCGACCGTGCGTGAAGTTGTCGAGAGGCTGGATGTCCGCTTCCCCGGGCTGGCCGAGCGGCTCTGCGACGGCGACCGGCTGCGCCCCGGCATCCAGGTTGCGGTAAACGGCGTGGTTGAGTCGAAGGGATTGCGCGTTCGTCTGGCGGAAGCAAGCGAAGTCCATTTTGTCCCGGCCATCGGCGGCGGCTAGAAAAGCAGCGGGCGGACGCCCCGGAGTCAACGTCCGCCCGCTACCACGAAGCGCGCCCGCAATATCGCTGCAGGGCGCATTTCGTTTTGATTTCGGCGTTACGGCTGGTTGCGTACCAGCGGCGCGAGCTGGGTATTCTGCCCCAACACGCCCACGATCAGCACCGATTCGAGCGGATAGCCGTTGGCGCCGCCAAAGACGACCAG
>CAYZLP010000024.1:0-16841 GCA_964478635.1 uncultured Caldilineaceae bacterium | reverse complement strand
TGTGGCTTTCGGACAGGATACTTCCACAGATGAAGCAACCACAGATGAGGCAACGGTCTCGCCGCAAGGCGCCGTGCTGACCGGCCGCGTCGAACCGGGCGATAACGGCGGCGTGGTCTACCGGCTGCGCAATTTGCCGGCAGGCGCAACGCTCTACGCCTATGCGCGAGCGCAAAGCGGCAATCTCGATCCGGTCATTTACCTGGTGGAAGACGAAGCCGACGTTATTGCGACCGGCGAGCAGATCTACGCCGTCACCCGTGCAGCCAGCGGCCGCGGCGAAGACCCGTTTGTCCAGTTTGCCGACATTGCCGATGAGTTGACCTTGCGTTGGGATGACGATTCAGGCGCAGGATACGATGCAACCTTTTCCTGGGAAATTCCGGCCGCCGGCGACTATTTGCTTGCCGTAGCATCCGTTGCCTCTGTCGACACCGCGGGAGAATATGAGCTTTTGTTGGGCGTTGACACACCCCAGGTCGCCCAGGGCAGCCGTCCGAATGCCGGCGGTCTTGTAACCGAGGTGGAGCAACCTGCGACGATCCGGGCCACCCAGGAAGTGACGGGCACGCTCACGCTGACGGAGCCGCAACAAACGCTCCAGTTGATCGATTTGCGCTCAGGCGACACGCTCGTAGCAGCCGCACGCGCGATTTCGGGTACGCTCGTTCCCGCGCTCATCCTGCAAGACTTCGGCGGCAAGCCGGTGGCGGCCAACAATATCCAAGGCCTGCAGCCCGAAGCCGTTTTGCGCTACACCTTCACCGAACCGCCTTCGGGCTATCATCTCGTAATAGGCGCAGCGGCGCCAGACGGCCAGCAGACCGAAGGCGACTTCATGCTGCGCCTGTCACGCAATGTGGATGACGCGGCGGAAGACGTAACCGGCGCATTTGGGCCGCCCATCCTCAGCACGCCCATTCCGGTTACCGTCATTCTGCAGATTGACCAGATCACCGATGTGGATCAGCAGGCCGAAAACTTCTCGATTGTCGCCAGCAGCCAGATTGAGTGGCAAGACCCGGCCCTGGCCTTCAGCCCGGCCAGTTGTCAGTGTGACCGGAAGGTCTTGCGTTCGGAACGCGTCATCACCGACTATCTGACCAAAAACAACATCAATGTCTGGCCGGCGGGCTACATTTACAATCAGCAGGGCGGGCGCAGTACACAAAGTCAATTGTTGGCGATCGAGCCGGATGGTTCGGCCATCTATTTCGAACGTTTCACCACAACGCTGCAAGCGCCCGACTTCAACTTCCGCCAGTTCCCCTTCGACGAACAACTCTTTCACGTCCGTCATCAGTTAATCTTTGAAGACGATTATTTCGTCCTGCATCCCGACGAGACACGCTCCGGTTTTGGCGAACAACTGGGTGAGGAAGAGTGGATCTTCAGCAACGATGAGTTCACAACCAATGTCATCAAGGTGGACAATCGGGACCAGGCGGTCTTCAGCTTCACCACCCACCGCCACCTGGATTACTACATCTTCCGCATTTTGGTGCCGGTGCTGCTGATTATTCTCGTCTCGTGGATCACGTTCTTCCTGCGCGATTACGGCCGGCGGATCGAAGTGACCAGCGCCAACCTGCTCCTCTTCATCGCCTACAACTTCACGATTGCCAACGATCTGCCCCGGCTCGGTTACCTCACATTCCTGGACTTCGTGCTGATCAGCACCTTCATCATCAGCGCCGTCGTCATCATCATCAATGTCTGGTTCCGCCGGTTGGAGGCCCAAGGCAAAGGTGAGCGAGCGGCCCGGTGGGATGCGATCTTGATCTGGGTATACCCGCTACTCTATCTCGTTGGTAGTTTCGTCGTCTATCTCTGGTTCTTCCAGCCCTGGACCGGACAAGCCGACATGTTAGCCGGGCTGATTTCGCTAGACTGGCAGATTTTCAGTTTCCTGTTATACTGATCTTGACTCAGTAATATCTATACCTTCAACACCATCTTTTGGGAGGGTACAATGGACTTCATCATCGCCCTGCTTGCCATCGTCATCGGGCTTGCCATCTGCTTTTTCGGCTACCGGTGGCTCTGGATTCTGCTGCCCTTCTGGGGCTTCTTTGCCGGTCTGTGGCTTGGCTTTACCGGCATTCAGACCATCTTCGGTGAAGGATTCCTTGCCGGCGTCAGCGGATTGGTCGTCGGCTTGATTCTAGGCGTCATCTTTGCGGTCCTATCCTATCTATTTTACTTCGTCGGCGTTGCAATTCTGGGCGCAACTGCGGGCTACGGCTTGACGATGAGTCTCTTTACCGGCGCCTTCGGCATGAATCCCAACTTCATCATCTGGCTGATCGCCATCGTCGTTGCGGTCATTGCCGCCTTTGCCGTGTTGGTCTTGAATCTACAGAAATACGTGGTCATCTTCTTGACGGCCCTAGCCGGTGCAAGCGCCACCATCGCCGGGGTGCTCCTACTCTTCGGCCAGACAAGCTCCGAGGAACTTTCCGGCCAGGTTGGCGTATTTGCGCCGGTCTCCTTCCAGGAAGGTGCGCTCTGGTGGATCATCTGGCTCGTGTTGGGCATTGCCGGCATTGTCTACCAGATCATATCCAATCGTGTCTACGTCCTGGAAGCGCCGCCGTCCCGTTACTAAACCAAAGACAGTACGAGATCACAAGTCTCGTAGGTCATGGTTTCGTTGTGCTTGCGGTTTAGTTCCTCGCGGTGTAAATGCTTCGACGGTGCTCAGCGCCAGTACCACGGCGGAAATCGGGCAGGTCTACCTCTGGTAAGAACTGTCGGCATGTTTCCAGCCGGATTTACCAGGGGCTAGGCCGTAGGCGAGAGTGACTTAATTGACCTCCGGGAAACCGGGTAGCTTTGGTAAAATAGAGGGGCGCACCTCGGTGCGTCCCTAATTTTATGCGTTTTCTTCGACCATCGACCCAGCCAGAAGGTAGTGCGAGAACCCCATGACGACCAAACCGGATTTCACGCTCGAATACCTGGGAGCAGGGCGGTACGCATCGCCCATGCAGGGAATCGACTTCGTCACGCCGGAAACCTATGTGCTCTACGATAGCACGCGGGCTGCCGTGGAGGCCTACTTCACGGCAGGAGAGCAACCGCCCGCTATGGAGCTTGCAGGTCCCCGGGCGCAACTCTATTTCCCACCGGGTGAAACGGTCGCCGGTATTGTCACCTGCGGCGGCCTCTGCCCCGGCCTGAACGACGTGATCCGGGCCGTGACCCTCAGCCTCTACTTTCACTATGGAGTCAAGACGGTTTATGGCTTTCGCTACGGCTATCAGGGCCTGAATCCGGCCTACGGCCACGAACCGCTCATGCTCACGCCAACGGTCGTAGATACTATCGGCACGCTGGGCGGCACCATACTCGGTTCATCCCGAGGGCCCCAGGAGATTGCCATCATGGTCGATACCCTGGAACGACTCGGCGTCAACATCCTCTTCACCATCGGAGGCGACGGCACGCTGCGCGGCGCCAGGGCAATCGCCGAGGAAGTGCAGCGGCGCGGGGGCGAGATCAGCGTTATCGGCATACCCAAGACCATTGACAACGATATCTCCTACATCCAGCAATCCTTCGGCTTTCAAACCGCTGCATCCATGGCCCACGAGGCGATCGCCTCGGCCAATACGGAAGCCACCGGCGCCCCGAACGGCGTGGGATTGGTCAAACTCATGGGTCGCGAATCGGGCTTCATCGCAGCCTACACGTCACTGGTTGACAGCATGGTCAACTATTGTCTTGTCCCGGAAGTGCCCTTCACGCTGGACAAATTGCTCACCTCGTTGGAGGAGCGGATTGCCCGCCGCGGTCATGCCGTCATCGCCGTGGCTGAAGGTGCGGGCCAGAAGCTCTTTGCCACGGCACTGGGCACGGACGCGTCAGGCAATCAAAAGCTAGGGGATATCGGCATCCTGTTGCGCGATGCAATCAAGGCCCATTTTCAGGCGCGAGACATTCCGCTGAATTTGAAGTATATTGATCCGAGCTACATCATCCGCAGCGTACCGGCCAACGCCTTTGACTCGGCGTTCTGCCTGCTCCTCGGCCACAATGCCGTCCATGCAGGCATGGCCGGCATTACCAAGGCCGTGGTCGGCAATTGGCGCAATGAGTTTACCATCGTACCAATCGATTTGGCCGTCTCTTCGCGCAAGAAGATCGACCCTCAGGGTCGCCTGTGGAACAGCGTGCTCGCCTCTACAGGGCAGCCCCATGATTTAACGTAAAGGCAAGCCCGCGGGCGAGGCCCGGGCAGAAGACAGCGAGACTGGGGCCAACCGCGCCCAACGTCGCTAGTATATCCGGTGGAAATGAATTTACAGTTTCTACCAGAGGCAGGAGTGCCGAATTTCCGTCGTGGTATTTACGCCGTCGTGTACTAGTAAATCCCGGCGGAAATAAGTCGACGGAGGTGACCAGAGGCAGACCTGCCCTAATCTCCGTCGTGGTATTTACGCCGTCGTGTACTAGGAGCATAACATCGTGGCATCAAGCGGACAGGTAACAGAAATGACGACAGGGGAACCCACAACGTGGTACAAGCTTTCAACTGACGAGGTCATCGACCAGGTTGGCGCTGATGGTGAACAGGGCCTCAGCAGCGCGGAAGCCGCGCGCCGCCTGGAGACCTATGGCCCGAACGAGATTGCCGAGCGCAAAGGACGCACGAAGTGGCAAATTCTATTGGAGCAATTTGCCAATATCCTGACCCTCATTCTAATCGCGGCCGCCGTCATTTCAATCTTCCTGGGCGACGAAATTGAAGCCATCGTCATTATGGCCATTGTCATCCTCAACGGCCTCTTGGGCTTCTACCAGGAGTACAAGGCCGAGCAGTCCATGGAAGCCCTCAAGCGTATGTCCGTGCCCACGGTCCGTGTCCGTCGGGACGGGCAACTCAGGCAGATCTCGGCGCGCGAGCTGGTACCGGGCGACATCGTCCTCCTGGAAACGGGCAACGTCGTCCCTGCAGACGGCCGCGTGTTGAAAAGCGTCAATCTACGGGCCATGGAAGCGGCGCTTACCGGTGAGTCGGAGGCCGTGGACAAACAAGCGGACCTGGTCTTTGACAGCGACCGGGTCATCGGCGACCAGCGCAACATGCTCTTTTCTGGCACGATCATCAATTACGGCCACGGAGAGATGGTTGTCACCGAAACGGGCATGGATACGGAACTCGGCCACATTGCCGACATGATTCAGTCGGTAGTCGACGATCAGACGCCCCTTCAGCAGCGGCTCGACAGTCTGGGCAAGATCCTGGCGGTGGCCGCCATCGTGCTGGTCATCGTGATCTTCGTCATCGGCGTCCTGGGGGGCAACCCGGTCGAAGAAATGCTCCTGACCGCAGTCAGCCTGGCCGTGGCCGCGATTCCCGAGGCACTGACGGCCGTAGTGACCATTGCGCTCTCCCTCGGCGCGCAGCGCATGTTGCGGCGTCAGGCCCTCATTCGCCAACTCCCGGCCGTGGAAACCCTGGGCTCGGTCAGCATTATCTGCTCTGACAAGACCGGCACTCTGACCCAAAACCGCATGACGGTGATGGCGGTGGACATTGCCAACCACCACATCGAGTTGGCCCAGCCTGGCGACGACACCGCCCGCTTCGACCTGGAGCCCCTCAAGGAACTGGCGCCGGGCGAACAGCTCCTTCCCACCCTGGATTTGCTGCTCGTCACCGGTTCGCTTAGCAACGATGCCAAGCTAGCCGTGAGTGAGGACCGGCCCGGTGATTACTATGCCATCGGCGATCCGACCGAGGGTGCGCTGATTCTGGCCGCGGCCGAATACGGCATCGTCAAGGACGATCTGGACAAGGCCTTTCCACGCGTCGCCGAACTGCCCTTTGACTCCGTGCGTAAGCGCATGACGACGGTTCACCGCTCCCCCAACTCCTTGGAGGACGTTCCCGCCAGCCTGGATGCCGTCTGGAAGCGTCGTCTCACCCAGGAGCCGCCGCCCTACGTAGCCTTTACCAAAGGCGCGATCGATGGGTTGATGACCCTCTCGGACCGGGTCTGGGTAGATGGAGAACTCGTGCCGCTGGATGACGACTGGCATGCGCGCATCATGGAAGCGCATGATGAGCTGGCCAGCAAAGGCATGCGCGTGCTGGGCGCAGCCATCCGCCCGCTCGACGCACAGCCCGATGCCAAAGAGATGAAAGATCTGGAGAACAACCTGATCCTCGTCGGCCTCTACGGCATGATCGATCCGCCCCGGCCGGAAGTCACCGACGCAGTGGCAATCTGCCGCACGGCCGGTGTCCGGCCGGTTATGATTACGGGCGATCACCCCTTGACCGCACGGCACATTGCCCAACAGATCGGCATCACCGAAAGCGATGCCTTCATCACCGGTCAGGAGTTGGACAGCCTTTCGGATGAAGAGTTGGTCCAGGTGGCGGACGAGATTTCCGTCTTTGCCCGGGTCTCGCCCGAGCATAAGCTACGCTTGATCGCAATGTACCAGGCGGAAGGCAATATCGTCGCCATGACGGGCGACGGCGTCAACGATGCGCCTGCGTTGAAAAAAGCCGATATCGGCGTGGCCATGGGCATAACGGGCACCGACGTATCCAAGGAAGCGTCCGACATGATCCTGCTGGACGATAATTTCGCCACCATTGTTGCGGCCGTGGAAGAGGGCCGCATCGTCTATGACAACATTCGCAAGTTCATCAAATATCTGCTGAGCTGCAACACCAGCGAGATTGCCGTCATGCTGATCGGACCTTTTCTCGGTCTACCACTCCCGCTTCTTCCGCTGCAAATCCTGTGGATGAATCTGGTCACCGATGGCTTGCCCGCCCTGGCCCTGGGCGTAGAACCGGCCGAGTCGGACGTCATGCAGCGCCCGCCCTACTCTTCGGAAGAGAGCATCTTTGGTCGGGGGATGGCCACCTTCATCATCGTCATGGGCATCGTCATGAGCATCATTGCCCTGGGCATCGGCGTCTGGGCGTATCGCAGCGGCGACCCGGCCTGGCAGACCCTGCTCTTCACGACCCTGATCTTCGCCCAGATCGTACTGGCCCTGGAAGTCCGCTCCGAGCACGACTCTCTCTTCACCATCGGCCTCTTCTCGAACCGGGCCATGATCTGGGCCTTTCTCAGCACCCTGTTACTGCAATTGGCGGTCATCTACGTGCCATTCTTCCAGAACATTTTCGCGACCCAGCCACTCAGCGTGCGGGACATCGCCATTGCCTTCGGTGCAAGCCTCTCGGTCCTGATCTTTGTGGAGGTATGGAAGATTTTTATGCGGCGCAGAGACAAAGCCAACCAACAGCCGGACAGCCGCCGCGGAACAGGAGCTGGGGGTGCGGTCGTTTAACCGATTCGGGTTAACGCCCACCGAAACCTGCAACACAATCTCTCGATTCTGATCATTCGAAGCTGTTCTTCGATGGTCAACACTCGACTGGACTTGCCGACACATGCGCGTATTGATATTGTCTGACATTCACGCCAATCTGGTTGCCCTGGAGACGGTTTTGAGCGCAGCCTCAGGTGAATATGACGCAATCTGGTGCCTGGGTGACGTGGTAGGGTACGGTCCGCGCCCCAATGAATGCGCGCAAATCGTTGCCGAGAAGGCCGAACTGTGCGTCATGGGGAATCATGACTGGGCCGTACTCGGCCGGCCGGGCATCGACGTCAACGACTTCAATCCCCATGCCCGTCAAGCCGTTCTGTGGACGCGGGAGCAGCTCAGCGACAAGAATCGGAGCTATCTGGACAGCCTGGCTGACGAACCCCTCCAACCGGACATTGCGCCCGACGTTCTGGTAACCCACGCCAGCCCCCGGGAACCGGTCTGGGAGTATATCCTCACGCCCGGGACGGCCCTGGAGAATTTCGCCGTCTTCGACGAATCCATCTGCCTGGTTGGCCATACTCATAAGCCGGCCATCTTCCGATGGCGCCTGCACAGCGAGCCGGACCCGGGCGACGACGAACTACATTCGGTCGCCACCGTCGACTATCTGCAGCCACTGGTCGATGAGTCAATTCACCTGGCCACCTCCCGCCAAGAACGGCTGATCATCAACCCGGGCAGCGTGGGGCAGCCCCGAGACAACGACGCCCGGGCCGCATATGCCATCTTCGATCTGGAACGCCACACGTGGACCTATCAGCGCGTTGCCTATCCCATCGAGCTGACCCAGGGTCAAATGCGCGCGGCCGGCCTCCCCAAACGGCTGGTTGATCGGCTTAGTTTTGGGTGGTAGGAATGTGGCTGGTGATGGAAAGGGATTCGAGTCCTACACGGGCTCATGATCCAATGAGCGATAGACCTCGAACCAGTCGGGCAGTTCTTGAGCGCGCTTGCGCGCGGCGATATTCTCCTCGCGCCGGCGGTAGCGCTCCATACGCGTCTGGATCTCTGCGGCCACGGCCCGGGGATCAGAGACCGAGTCGAAGATAAAATCGCCCTCTTCCGCGGCCGTCTGACATTTCACATTGCCATAATTGAGCAGCCAGTGCCACGGCGTCGGGATCATCATTTCCACATTTTGGAGGCGGCCCAGGCCCGCACTTTTGCGGTTCTCGGCCAGGGCGAAAGGTAATTTCTCCACGTGGGCAATCTCATCGTCGGTGACCTCATAGGTATCGTTGTGCCAGTTGGCCACGACCCAGGCGACCTGGGCCACGGCGGCGAGCGACATGATAATGCCGATGATGGTCATGGCATTGCCTAGGGCAGGGATATTCCGAAGGGGAGTCGCCCAGGGCAAGATGGTTTCAACAATCCAGAAGCCCAGAATCAACAATGACAACCAGAGCTTGGGCAAAAGCACCATCCAGTGACGTCGCCAAATAATCCGGTCACCGTCTTCAGAGGGCAACAGCGCGCCCGTCGCGCGCCGCTCACTCCAGCTCGCCCCGGCTGAGACGACCTGTTCACCGCGCAGAACCTGGCTGGGAAGCACCATCGACTGCCCCAGGCGCGCCTCCAGCATCCGATGGATGGCCATTTTACTCTGGGCCTTTGAGTGGCGCATCCGCTGCTCGCGCTGGGCATAAATCGTCTTGCGCAACTCATCAAAATGGGTGGTGTAGTCAAAAGAAATGACGCCCGAGGTGCTGGCCGTTTGAATGACCATGGTGCCGTAGTTGAGCCAGCGGCCCAGAAAGTTCGTCTCGAAATTTACGTTCTGGATCTGCTCCAAAGGCGCCTCTTTGCGCCACTCGTTGATAAAGAGCACCTTTTCCTGGTGCACCACGCGCCGGTTCGTCACCAAGACCCAATCATTGAAATAGTCGATGGTTCCCCAAATAAAGAGCGCCAGCGCGATGAAGGAGAGGAAAAAGAGGGGAACGACGATCCACCACTGAAACCCCGGGACGGTCAGGGCGAAAATGGACAAGGCCAGCAATATGGCAAAGGCAATGAACGCCGGAATGCCTTTGCGCAGGTAAGCGATCCAGTGTCGACGACTCAGTACCACGATCATCTCACCCGGCTGGATCCACTCATACTTCTTGCGATGCTCCCGCTGGACGACATTCTCTTGTTGATGGGGGTCCACAACCAGATTGGCCCGCAGGTCGTCCCCCTCAAAGTTCGCCAGCCGCTCAAAATCCCGCCAATGCAGGCGCAGCCACTCGCTACCGATCACTGCTTCAACCGTTGAATCCTGGGGAATCAGGCCCAACAGGGCTGACTCGGCAAAATAGGCCGGCCCTTCGCACATCGTCGTAAGGAGCTTGGTGCCCTCCTTGTCGTTGGCGCTGATCGCGGCCCGGCTGCCGGGCATCAACACCCAGAGGCTGTCGGCTTCCTCCCCTTGCTGGACAACCACATGGCTATACGGGAAGTAATAGTGGCTGACATAGCCGGCCATATGATGATCGTACTCGGTCTTGAAATTGGAGAAGACCAGCAAGCGCCGGATCACATCCTCCCGCTCCCGCATTTCGGCTAATCCGGGCCCGTCGGGCGCCTCGCCAATGATGGAACAATAGACGGCCTGTGGCAAAGCCAAGAGCTTCGCCTGGGCCTTGGCCGTCGCGCTGTGGGCCATGGGGCGAGCCCCAGGGACATCGACCCCTTCCGCCAGGCCAAAAACGGCGCCGTTGCCCAGCCAATCATCTTTGCCGGTGTCCCAGAGGAGACGTACCTGCCCCTGATCGATCAGGAAGATGTTCTCCTCATTCGCGCCGGTAGAATAGATGACCTCGTCTCGTGCGACACTTCTGGGTTCAATAACCTCGGCCAAAAAAGCCAGCGCAACCTCCTCCTGGCGGCCGACCAAAGGGATCGTGCGCAGGCGGTTGACCAGGTCAACCGGGACAATGCGACCGCGCACTTCAGGATGACGGAAGATCAGTCGATTCAGGGCAATGGCGTCGATCTGTAGGACGGTGCTCGTCTCCAACGCCCGCGCCGTAGTCCGGTAGGCATCCGCGAAGAGAAAATCCTGTGAACCCAACAGCATGCCCGGACCTGCTTCGCGGACGAGGCGACGGGTTGTCGGGCCGTTTCGCGTCACTCTCTCAGTCCGGCCCTGCCAAAATGCTCCCTCCATGACAATGTACATGGCGGTCACGGGCTGGTCCTGCTCAAACAGCGTGGCGCGAATGGGAATCGTTAGCACGTGAACGGAGCTTCTGAAAACCTCCATCAACTCTTCCGGGGGGATGTCCCCCAAAAACGTAAGCTGTGCAATGATCGTTTGAGGACTGGCCGGCGTTTTCGCCCAGGCGTTATTCTCCGTCATAACTGCTCCTTGACGGCCTTGGCCGAGCGCCGGGTCATGCCCGGGACGGCGGCCAGTTCATCGACGGTAGCGGTCCGAATCTTCTCGATATCGCCGTTATAATAAGTGAGCAATGCCTTGCGTCGCTTGGGACCGATGCCGGCAATATCATCCAGCTTGGAACGGGTCTGCTCCTTGCGGCGCAGATTGCGGTGATAGGTGATGGCGAAGCGGTGGGCCTCATCCCGGATGCGCTGGACCATGTGCAGGGCGTCGCTGCCCCGAGGCAACCAGACCGACTCCTTCCGGCCGGGTACGAAAACCTCTTCCTCGCGTTTGGCCAGGCCGACGACAGGAATGCGCTCACGCAGGTCGAATTCCTCCAGCACCTCCAGGGCAATGCCCAGTTGGCCCTTGCCGCCGTCGACGATGACCAGGTCGGGCAGGACGCGCCAATTCTCATCGCCTTTGCGGGCGCGCTTGCCCGGGTCGGGATCGCCCAACTCTTCCACCACGCGCCGGAAGCGGCGGCGCAGCATCTCGCGCATGCTGGCAAAATCATCCGGTTCGCCCTGGCTTCCCTTGCCCCGGATCTTGAAGCGCTTGTAGGCGCTCTTGAGAGGCACGCCCTTGGCAAAAACGACCATGGAACCGACGGTGTTGGTCCCCTGCAGGGTGCTGACGTCATAGCACTCGATGCGGGCGGGCGGTCTGGCCAAATCCAGGGCATCCTGTAGCTGCTGCAGCGCCTCGGTCTGGCGGTTGGTATCGGCCGCCCGGGCGGCCATCTGCACGCGCAGGTATTCGTCGGCGTTGGCTGCGGCAATCTCCATCAGCTTGCGCTTGGCGCCCCGCAGGGGCACGCGCAGCTCGACGTTCGATCCCCGGCGCGTGGCCAGCCACTCCTCCAGAATAGCTGCGTCTTCGGGCATGGCCTGCACCAAGATCAGCTTGGGGATGAAGGTTGCATTGTCATAGAAACGTTGAATGAAGGAACCGATGAGCACGCCCTGGAGATTGACGTCGGCGTCGGGCACGTCCGCGCCCTCCAACATGAAATTCTCCCGACCGATGAGGCGTCCATGTCGTACCTTGAAGACCTGGACGGCCGTGTCACCCACGCCGGGCGCCTGGGCCACGGCCACGTAGTCCGCATCCTCCATGCTGGCATTGATGACCTTCTGCTGCTCGACGATGCGTTGGGCGGCCTTCAGGCGATCCCGATAGATGGCCGCAAGTTCGAACTGCATGTTCCCGGCAGCCTTTTCCATCTGTCGCTCCAGCTGCGAGAGAACAGCATCCGTATCTCCTTCCAGAAAGCGCATGAGCTGGGCGAGCGTCCCGCGGTATGCTTCCCGATCCTGTTTGCCGATGCAGGGTCCGCCGCACATCTTGATGTGATAGTAGAGGCAGGGCCGCGCGTCTTGTCCCGTGATGGTGCGGTCGCAATCCAGATAGGGGAATATCCGCCGCAAGGCATCAAGAGTCTGATAGCAGGCGGTCGAGCTGGTATAAGGGCCAAAATAGCGCGCGCCGTCCCTGGCCATGCGCCGAACGACCTCGACGCGGGGAAAATCATCCTGCCAGTTGACTTTAATATAGGGGAAATTGCGGTCGTCTTTTAGCCGGATGTTGTAGCGCGGCTGGTAGCGCTTGATCAACTCGTTTTCGAGCATCAGCGCTTCGAGCTCGGTCTGGGTAACCCACCAGGTGATGTCGGCGATCTCATCGACGAGCGCGGCCGTTTTGGGATGATGCTGGGCGGACGCGTGGAAATAGCTACGCACGCGGTTGCGCAGCACGACCGCCTTGCCGACATAGATGACCGTACCGTCGGCATTGCGCATGAGGTAACAGCCCGGTTTGTCGGGCAGATTCTGCAGTTTCTGGACGACCTTCTCCGGCAGCGGACTCTTCATCGTGCCGATTTTAGCACAGAGCGCACATCTGTTTCAATCTTGTGAATAGACCGGCGGATGCAGCGGATTGGGCGGATTGACACGGATCGATATCCTGGATCGATTCGCGAGCATCCGCCCAATCCGCATTATCCGCGGTCTATCAAGGAACAATTTGCGAGACGAGGGCCTTTTCGTACTCTGACGAAGCTACCAAAACCCTTCCGTTTCCGGCGAATCCCCTTTCATATCCCAACTTCGAAACCGTTCCAGCCAGTTTGTCGTTTCCATGAAGAGGAGAATCTGGAGATAATAACAAGGTTCGCCATTTCGGGTGGGGAACCGATGCTGGGTACAACCGTCAATTGACGCAATTGCTGGAGGCAGTGTGACCACGTCCGTACTGAGTCGCTATCGGCGCGCAACGGCGACCGTGCCGTATGACTATCGCAGAAATTTCCGCCATCTCTACTGGGACATTGCCTGGTATGGGCTGCTCGCGGGGAGTAGTATTTCGTTTCTGGCCGTCTATGCCGCCCGCATCGGCGCATCGGCATTTGAGATCGGTCTCCTCACGGCGGGTCCGGCTGCCGTGAGCCTGATCGCGACTATGCCATTCGGCCAGTGGTTGGTCGCGCGCCCCGTGGGCAAATCCACCTTTTGGATGGCCGTTTTCTTTCGACTCGGCTACTTTTTCTGGATTTTCGTCCCTTTGCTGGGCCTCGCCCGCCTCCAGATCTGGTCGCTCATCATACTGGTGCTGGTTACTTCGATTCCGGGGACGGCCCTCGCCATTGGCTTCAATGCTCTCTATGCTGCGGCCGTACCGCCCGAGTGGCGCGGTCATGTGGCTGGGATTCGCCACGCGCTATTGGCTGCCTCCTACATTGTGTCTTCGCTCCTCTGCGGCATGATGCTGGACGTTCTTCCTTTTACCCTGGGGTATCAAGTCGTCTTCGCCCTGGGCTTCCTCGGTGCGACCATGAGCACGGTCCATCTCTTCGGACTGCGCAACGTCCAGTCTGAAACCGAGCCGGCACGTTTGCGCGAGCCGACCCAGGATTTCGCCCGCCCGGGCACCATCCGCGGCATTTCCATGTCGCCCCGCCTGTCAGTCGGGCTGCGGAGTTACGTAAGCAAGAACAGCGTGCTGCGCGTGGATGTGCTGCAAGAAAACGGTTATGGCGGGGTGGTGTTCGCCCTCTTCTGCTTCCATTTCGCCCAATACCTGCCCGGTCCGCTCTTTGCTTTGCGCTGGGTGGATCAGCTCGGCTTCTCGGACAAGGCCATTAGCCTTGGGACCGCGGTCTTTTACGCCACGGTCCTGCTGGGCGCGCTGCAACTTCCTTGGCTGACCGAACGCTTCGGCCATCATCGACTCACGGTGGCCGGCGCGCTGTTGTTGAGCACTTACCCCCTTATGACCGCATTGATGACCAACGTGCCCCTCTATTTGCTGGCATCCATCATGGGAGGCTTGGCCTGGGCCATCGTCGGCGGCGCCCTGGCCAACTACCTCCTCGAGCGGGTTCCGCCGGAGAGTCGTGCGCCCTATCTGGCCTGGTACAACATGTCGCTCAGTGCCGCCATCCTCACGGCCTCGCTGCTCGGCCCCCTATTGGCGAACCAAATTGGCATTGTGCCGGCACTCCTGGTTGCGTTCGTGCTGCGTATGCTGGCCGGCATCGCCATTTGGCGCATCGGCTAGGAACGGAGCCGGGCGGCCGTAATAGCGACTCGTCCGGTCTTGTCATCGTCTTCGAAGCGTGCTATCGTCTGTCCGGTCTGCCGTGCGCTTGTTCGTCTAGATCCAGGGAGCGTTTCACTTGAGGCTATTCCAGGAATAATTTCCCCGCAAACGTCCCCGGCACGGTCCACGGAATTTTCCGTTGACCAGAATAATCCGGGACCGTGCCGGGGACTTTGTTTCTGAGGACGGCCTGAAACCGCTGCTTCCTGCCAGAAGTGACAGTCACTGGCGCAAGCGAATCTGGTCAACCAAGGTTTGCCGTGCCAGTGACTGTCACTTCCGGCAAAACCACGGTTCTCATGGTCACGTTATTTGAACTTCGTACATTCCTCCAGAACGATAATCGGCGGGAATGTACGATGTTCAAGTGACGTCTCTATCAGGTGAATTCGAGTCTAGCTTGCGGACACGGCGCCGCGGCTTGCGCCATTATTCTCAAGCGAACGCAAACAACCGCTTCGTCTATCAATCATGCGAGTGCCATGCCAAGCGCCGATTTCATGATCCTGCTCGCCGTACCGCTGCCGCCGATTGCGCTGCAGACACTGGGCGAGTTCGTCGAAGAACAAACCATGAACACCCCGTACGGAGAAGTTGGACCGTTGGCCCTGCGCCGGCCGGCGGAAGGGCCTGCAGTGTGGCTCGCGCCCTACACCGGCCTGCCCGATCGCACCGATCCCCGGGCCACCATCTTCGCCGCACGGGAGTTGGGTGTGCGCCGCGTGCTCGGCTGGGAACTGGGCGTCGGCATCAACCCGCTGCTGGAACCGGGCGCGCTGGCCATCGCCGGAGACTACATCGACTGGACGCGCCATCAGCCGTCGACGTTTGTCGAACGGCGGCGCACCGATTTCGATGCCGATGCCCTTGCCCTGCGGCCGGTCTTCTGCCCGCAGATGACCGCGGCACTGGCGGAAGTCGTACCCGGCGCGGCGGGCTGCATCTACCTGGCAGTGGACGGTCCACGGCGTGAAACGGGCGCTGAGGCGCATCTCTATCGCCAATGGGGTGTCGACGTTCTGGGTCAGAACCTCGTCCCGGAAGTTGCCCTGGCCCAGGAACTCGGCCTCTGCTTTGCCGGATTGATCACGATCGGGGCCGTTGCCGCAGACCGGATCCAACCGCCCCACCACGGCGAAATCCGTGCCAGCCTGCACGCCACGCTGGATGCATTGCCGGCCTGCCTGCGCTTGCTTGCGGGTCCGACTATGTGTGACTGCGCCGCATAGCGGCCCCTGTCTTGGCGCTTACGGGCGGACGTCGACCGGTCAACCATTGCCAATCGCTACGTTCTTGAAGGAGCATCGATCATTCATGAAGACTACCCACGGCTTTGAACTGCTACGCGATGAAACTATCGAAGAATATGATCTCCGCGCGCTCATTTATCGTCACCAGAAAACGGGCGCCGAGCTGCTCTCCATCATTTCCGATGACGAAAACAAAGTCTTCGGCGTCGCCTTCCGCACGCCGCCGTCCGATTCGACCGGTATCGCCCATATTATGGAGCATGCGGTGTTGGGCGGATCAAAGAAATACCCACTGAAGGAACCCTTCGTCCAGCTGCTAAAGGGCTCGCTCAAGACCTTTCTCAATGCCTTTACGTCACCGGACAAGACGACCTATCCGGTGGCCAGCACCAACTTGCAGGACTTCTATAACCTGGTCGACGTCTATTTGGACGCGGTCTTCCATCCCCTGATCACGCGCCATCACCTGGATCAGGAAGGCTGGCACTACGAGTTGGAGGTTCCCGACGAGCCACTGACTTACAAAGGGGTCGTCTTCAACGAAATGAAGGGCGTCTACTCGTCACCCGATGCGGTTCTGGGGCGGCTGAGCCAGCGGGTCCTCTTTCCCGACAACGCGTATGGCTTCGACTCGGGCGGCGACCCCCGGGTGATTCCCGATCTGACCTACGACCAGTTCACCGATTTTCACGCCACCTACTACCACCCGTCCAACGCGCGCTTCTTTTTCTACGGCGACGACGATCCGACGGAACGGCTGCGCATTCTGGACGAAGTCATCAGCGCCTACGATCGGCAGCCGGTGAATGGGGAAGTGGCTCTGCAGTCCCCCCCGTCCGAACCGGGCCGGGTCGCCGAATCCTATAGCGTGGACAGCCCGGACGACGTAGCCGGCAAAAGCCGCATTATGCTCAACTGGCTGCTGCCCGAGAATGACGATCCGGTCCGGACCATGGCCCTGAGCGTACTGTCCTACGCCCTAATGGGAACCCAGGCCGCGCCCCTGCGCAAAAAGCTCGTCGATTCGGGACTGGCCGAAGATGTGATCGGCGGCGGTCTAGGCGGAAGTCTGCGTCAGATGACCTTCCGCGTGGGGCTCAAAAATCTGGATGCCGCCAACGTGGACCGGGCCGAGGCCCTCATCCGGGAAACCCTGGTCGAGCTGGCCGAGGCAGGAATTGAGGAAGACATGGTGGAGGCGGCTCTGAACTCCATCGAGTTTAGCCTCCGGGAAAACAACACCGGATCCT
>CAYZLP010000023.1:0-17049 GCA_964478635.1 uncultured Caldilineaceae bacterium | reverse complement strand
ACGGTGCGGCTGTTGGTGCTGACCTGAATCTCTTCAAAGGTGGCGCTATTGTTGGGTTCGGTGTAGATGCGGATGCGGTTGTTGCGGATGATGACCACTTCGTCGCCAAAGTCGCCGTCAACATTGCCCCCGGCGCCGGCGCGAAATGCATTGTCCGTATTGTTGAGAAAATCCTCAATGATGGAACGGCCCAGTTCATCGCGTGAGAAGAGGCGGGGTCGGTTGGTAATCTCAATAGGCAGACTGCGCAGCATAAAGGCTTCTACGCCGCCGCTGCCCTCGGCGTCGGCGGTAAAGAGAAACTCGGGCGGCGGAAAGAATGCTTCGGCATAGCTGTCGACCCAGCGACCGTCGGGATATTCGAAGACCCAGAAATTGGCGATGCCGGGGCCGGCGTTGCGAATTGCCAGCAGACCGGGACGGAAACGGTCCATGAAGTTGCCAAAGAGCGCCGCACGCCAGGGGCGGCTGTTGTTCTCACGCTCCAGAATCGGATCGCGCAGCAGATCCTGATAGACGTAGAGCCAGCCTTCTTCATAGGCGACCAGGGCGATTTCGTCTGTGCCGGCATTGTCCAGGTTGCCGATGTCGAGCCAGGTCCATTCCTCCTCAAACTCCAGCTGGTCCACAATAGTGCGCCAGCTGCGCCCGTCAGGCGGATTGCTCGCGCCCGCCAGCGCCGATAGCTGATAGTTGGCTTCCGGATCCACTGCGGTCTCATCGTCGATGCGCGACCCGTAGAGGATTTCCGCCCCCGGCGCTTCCAGGACAAGATTACCGGCCCCAACCAGGGTGGGCTCTCCCAGGACGGACTGGGTGTAGAGGATCGCCCAGGGAATGCCATTGATATAGCCCTCGATGGGGATGTTGGTGCTGGCCGCATCCACGACCGGATCGTAGATGACGAGTTGGCCATCGTCCATGCCGCCGCGCACACCGATGATTTCCAGTCCGTCATCGTCATTGACGTCACCCAAGGCCACATCTCGGAAACCGCCGACGGGGCTGAACCAGCGAATCTCATTGCCGAAACTCGCGCCTGTTTGTTGGCCGTTGTAGGTAAAATCATGCACCCGGATGAAGCCGCCTTGATCGATGAAGACGATCTCTTCGGCGTCGTCGCCGGTGGTTTGGGCCATGGCGGGTGGCGTTTTTCCGTGCCATATTGCGCCCGAAAGAATGGCCAGAAAGAGCAGCAGCAGGACCACCGGACGCGCTCGGCACTGACGCTCGCCAATCCGATTCGCGTATGACCCCACGCCGCGAATGGCATCATCTTTGGCCTTCATCTGCATGCCACTGACCTTTCCCATTCGGGACCGCCAAGCCCCAGCTTGGCGGACTGTCGGGCTGAGAGCGTTTTGTTGCCGAACTGGGGTTCGGCGTTCCCAGGGGGCGGGATCGCCAAGCCCCAGCTTGGCATACCTCCCATCTGCATCGTAGATCGGCTTAACATCCGATCTGATAGCGAACGGTGGGCAGGAAGAACTGGCGGTCCAAGGGCGCTTCCACATTCAGCCCGCCCGGCGATGGCACCGGCAGCACCTGCCAGTTCTCGACATCGTTACGCAGGCGCCCGATGGACTGGTCGGCGCCGACGGCTTCATAAGTATAGATATCGATCACCTGATTGCCCATTTCGTCCCGGTCAAAGAGCCCCACCGTCTCCCCATCCTTGGAAAGACGGAAATTGGTGTGCAGCGGGCCCTGGGTAAACTCTCCGTCGGCAATAAAGACGATGTAGCCGCGGCCCGGCACGGTAATGCCGTCGGGGATGCGGTAGCGGGTTGGGAAGGCGCCGTCATCCGACAGATAGAGGCCGCCGAGATCGACCGGGAAGGGGCTGCTGTTGTAGATCTCGATCCAGTCCGGATATTCGCCGGGCTCGTCCGGATCTTCCATGAAGCTCACATTGTCGGCCATGAACTCATTGATCTGTAGAACGACCGGCTGCTCTTCCGTCGACGTGCTGTCCCCGGCGATATTCCGGGCAAATTCGGGCAGCAGAGGACGGTCATCCCGGGCGCTGAAGCCGCCGGTATTGGTAACGAGGGTAAGCTGGAAGTCCGGCGTGGCGTCGCCGCACGCACCGCTGACGTCGCCCACCAGAAAATAGTCCTTGAATGTTCCCGGATCGAGGCGCACGTCGGGGTTCGATCGGGGCAGCGGGATCGTGAGCAGGCCCTCCCGATCCAACGAGAAATCGGCAACCTGGGTGACGAGCGCGTCGTCCTCCGGATCGAATTTGCGATTGTTGTTGGAATCACGATAGATCGCCAACCGGGTGAAGATGGATTTTAGCTGCATATCGCTCATGGGCCGGCTGCGGCTGTCTTTGAAGATCGCGCCGACGCTGCCGAGATAGAGTTGGGAATCCCCCGACCGACCACGATGAAGCATTCGTACCGTCATGAGTGAATTCGCCCGTCCCGCGATCAGGGCGCCGGTCTCCTTCTCGATCATCTGGACACGGTATTGGCCGCCCAGGTTCTCGAACCAGAGAATGCTGTTGCTGTTGCGCGCCGTCGCCAGAATGTCCTCATCGCCGTCGCCATCGACGTCATCGCTGTGAACCGAATGGGCCGTCAGCGCCTGATCGTAGATTTCGTGATAAACGAACCCGGGCGCGCGGTTGCGGCGGCCGTCATTTTCATACCAGGCGATTTCATGGTCATACTCAATGGCCGCAAAAATATCGACGTCACCGTCATTGTCGGCATCGCCGGTGTAAATGGCATGGACGCCCCGGGCCGTCCGGTCGACGAAATGCAGGCGGAAGGAAGGCCTCTCCCCGCCGTCGTTTTCGTACCACGCGATGGTGTGATCGTGCTCTGAAGCTGACAAAACGTCCACATCGCCGTCGGCGTCCAGGTCGGCGGCATGGACATGTTGCGCGCCATCGGGCCACCAGAGGTTGCCGTTGCCGTCGGGCAGCATCTCTCCCTCGCGCCGGCTTACGATGACGTGGCGATCGAAATCGGGCCAATAGGCGCCGTCGTTTTCATACCAGGCAATCTCGCCCGAACCCTGGGCGGCGGAGAGCACATCCAGGTGCCCGTCGCCGTTTAGGTCGGCCACGTCGACGGAGCGGGCGTAATCCGCCTGATCGGTCACCAAGTAGGCAGTGAAGCGTGGATTGATGTCACCGTCGTTGGCGAACCAGAAGATGGCGTCATTTTCGTCCGACGCCGCGACCAGGTCCATATCCCCATTGTTGTTCAAGTCCGCGGCAACGACGGCCCGGGGATAGACGAACTCGCTGGCGACCGCCCGCATGCGGAACTGCCGGTCACCCTGATTGACATACCAGCGGATCATCTGGTTGTTGCGCGACGCGGCAATCACGTCGAGATCGCCGTCGTTGTCCATATCCGCGACTTCGACCCACCGCCCGCCGGCTATGTCGCTGTCGAGCATGCGCTCCGCAAAGCCGGGGGGACGGCGACCGTCGCTTTCATGCCAGACCAGGGTCTCGTTGCCGATGGAGATGAGATCTTTGTCGCCGTCACCATCCAGATCGGCCGCAATGACGTGGCGCGGTGCTTCCTGGTTGGCAACAAAGGTGTTGGGCAGGGGCAAGTAGCGGGCATTGCGATGAATGGTCTGATTGGCAAACCAGAGAACCGTACCATCTTCGCGGGCCGCTGCCAGAATATCCAGGTCGCCGTCCAGATCGAGGTCGGCGACGCTCACGCCCCGGGCGCCCCGGGCGCTGTCGGTGACGATGTGTTGGGCAAAGGTCGGATCCACGCCGCCGTCATTCTCGTACCAGGCGATGCGCCCATCACTGCTGGAGGCGGAGAAGAGATCGATGTCTCCGTCCAGGTCGAGGTCGGCGGCATAAACTTGCTTGATGTGGTCCAGATTGGTGGCGACGACGTGCTGCAGGAAGCGGGGCGTTGTGCCGCCGTCATTCTCATACCAGCCGATTTCATTGGCGTTTTCCGAGGCATAAACGATGTCCAGATCGGCATCGCCGTCCACGTCGGAAACGAAGACCGACTTGGCAAAGTCGATGCCGTTGGGCGCAATGCTGCCCGCTTCCCGGATGACCTGGCGCGAGAAGCCCGGCGACGTGGCGCCGTCGTTGCGATACCAGGCGATCTGATCGTCATTTTCCGAGGCCGAGACGACATCCAGGTCGCCGTCGCCGTCCAGATCTCCGGCCTGAACCGAGACCGCACCTTGGGCACTGTTGCTAATCGTGGCGGCTGTAAAGCTGGGGCTCGCGGCGCCGTCATTGCGATACCAGCGCACGCGATTGTCGTCCCGAGAGGCCGAGAGCAGGTCGACGTCACCGTCATTGTCCAGGTCCGCGGCAAAGACCGAGACGGGATAGTTGAGATCGTCGGCGACGACGCGCAGGATAAAGCTGGGCGTGGCGGCGCCGTCGTTTTCCAGCCAGATGACCGAGCCGGCATCGGTGGGCGCATCCTCATCGGCCGGTACAGTGGCCGCCGATCCGGCGTCCGACCCCGCCGCGGATGGCTGGACATTGGTGACGGCCACGGCGGCGATGTCCATGTGGCCGTCCCGGTTCAAATCGGCGGGGATCGCCATATACGCACCGGGCAATTCGGCAATGGTGCGGATTTCGAAAGCGGGGGGCGATCCGCCGTTGTTGCGATGCCAGCGGACGCGGCCGTCGTCCCGAGATGCAACCACGACGTCCAGGTCGCCGTCGCCATCGAAATCCGCGCTGTACACGGAATGGGCGCCGGCCGCGGCATCGGTGATGATCCGGGCGTTATCCAGCGGCACGCCCAGGGCCTGGGCGCCCGCACGCTTCGCGGTCGGGCCACTGATTACGGGGATGAACGTCACAAGCACCATGAGCAACAGGCAGCGGCGCATTCGGGAGGAAGCGCAGGATATTGTCGGATTAGGCAATGTGAGCATATTTTCGCTGAGGAAGTGAAGCATTTTCGGGTTCAAAAATGCGTTTGAACGGACAGATTTGGAGAGACGATCCAGTCTCTCCTGGGTGATACGCTGCCAATCTTCGATCGGATGCGCAGCGTCCGGCTCAATCATACAAGTCCCCCCCAAAGTTGTAAAGGATGGGGCTATCTTTGGATCATGTCGATTGCCGAAATGGCACTCCTGGGCTATAGTGGCCCTTGCGTGCAAATACTGCGCATGCACAGATTGCCGCCACTGTAATCCAAACAGGCAAACCAAGCACGCAAACCAAGCACGCAAACCAAACAGGCAAACCAAACAGTGAAACGGACAGATCCCCCATGCCGTATGCTGACCTTGAAGCCAGACGGCGCACCGTCCTGGTCGCCGTCGTAAACAATCGTGTCGATTTTGCCCGCGCCCGCGACGAAGGCTGGTATCGCATCCCCCAACGGCGCGCGCCCCGCCGCATTGGGGCAGACTACCTTGCCCTCTACCAGACCGGCGCCTTCAAGGGCGATGCCGAAGCCCAGCATGTGGCCTATTATGCCCCAACCCGACGCTATCGCCTGATGACCCGGGCAGAAATGATGCCCGAAGAGGCGGATCATCCCCGGGCCCATGACTACTATTTCCGGGTGGACCTGGGCGAACTCATCCGTCTGCCCCGGCCCGTGCCTGCCCAGCGCATGCGGCGCGTCACCTTCATTCATACGACCCTCGATCGGTTGTTTAGCGCCGATGACGTGCTGGATCTCTTCTATCAGGAGGATCCCTTCGACCGGCTTTGGCACGCTCTGCGGGAAGCACGCCTCCGGCCCCTGCCGAACCGCATCATCATGGGTGAGCCCATGGACATCACCCTCCGGGCTCGGGGCGGCTATCTGGGCATTCGCTGCCGGGAAGACGGACGAACGGCCGAAGCCGCAACCCTGCCGGAACGGTGGGAGACCCTGCACCTTGCGCCCGCCGCCATCGAGCGCAACCTGGATGAGTGCCTCCGTCGCGTCGCCCGGGCGCTCCTCGAACTCGGCGGCTCCGATCTGCGCCAGGCCGAGGGAGCTTTGCCGGAGCGACCGTTGCCGGAGACGAAATCACCCCGCACTTGAATTCCCGCGGCGGGCATGAATTGATCGCGCAAACGGAGCAGATTTACCTACATTGGCGCCTGAATCAGATATGCTACACTGATGCAATGAAAGGCGCTCGCCGGCCAAGCGACGCGCTGCTTCCAGCACCAGCCGGATGGTCAATTCATATGCTCTCGTCGGCTTCGTCTTCAACCGAGGCGCTGCTTCGTCACAATCACCAGGCGCTACACTCCCTGCGTCGTCGTTGGCTGGGGGTCGCCATGGCCTATACCGCGGCGACGCTGGCAGGCTATTTTTTCCTGCACACTGTCTGGAGTGATGATACAACCTTGCGTTGGCTGGGGCTGACGATGCTCTTCGCCGGCCGTCCTCTCTGGCTCCTCTGGCGTCATTTGGCCGAGAATCACCGACGCGAAGATGAGCGGCTGCTGCCCGATCTGGGCTACGGCAACGTGACGACGCTGGCCCGCGGCTGGTGTATCGCCGCGGTGGGCGGCTTCTTTCTGTCGCCCTGGCCTGATGGTCTCCTGGCCTGGCTGCCGGCCGGACTCTACTTTTTCGCCGTCATCCTCGACGGCATAGACGGCTACCTTGCCCGCATTACCAACCACACCACCAAGCTCGGCGAGACGCTGGACATTTCCCTGGATGCCTGGGGTCTCCTGGCCGCCATCCTGGTTGCGGTCTGGTATGGACAGTTGCCTGTCTGGTACGTGCCGCTGGGTCTCTCGCGCGAGTTTTTTATCGCCGGCCAGTGGTGGCTGCAGCGGCGGGGCAAGCCGGTCTACGACTTGACCCCCAGCGCCGAACGGCGGGCGATTGCCGGTCTGCAAATGGGTTTTGTGAGCCTGGCGCTCTGGCCCATCTTTCAGGCGCCTACCACCACAATTGCGGCGGTCCTTTTCGGCGGCCAGCTCTTTGCCAGTTTCCTGCGCGATTGGCTGGTAGTCAGCGGCGCCATCGATCCCGCTGGGCCGGGCTATCAGCGTTGGCGCAGCCGGGCCAAGATCCTGCTCCAGGGCTGGCTGCCCGTGGCCGTGCGGCTGATTGGCGCAGCAACGGCCGGCGGTCTGCTTGCCGGGCTGCTGCCCGAATTTAGGGCATGGTACGGTGCGGACGACCCGGGTCCGGCCGGCGTTGCCGTTGCTGTCTATGCACTGGCCTTGCTCTGGATTGGCTCCGTACCGGCTCTCGCCGCCGGCATTGTGCCGCGCCTGGCCGCGGGGGCGCTGCTGCTGCTGGCATTATGCGATCAGCAGATGGCCGGGTTTGCCTGGGAGAGCAACGGTCTGTTACAAATAACCGCTACACTCGTGATCCAATTGGGCGGCGGGCGCTGGGCGCTCTGGCCCAAAGACGATCGTCTTTGGTATGGCCGGGCCGGTGACCGGGCCGGGAAGACCCATGAAGCGACCCATCCTGCGTGATTGGAGAAGCCTACTCCCTTTCCTGATCGGCATTCTGCTGATCTGGTGGGTGCTGCGCAATGTGTCCCTGCGCGAAGTTGGGGCAACCTTGGGGCATCTCTCCTGGACCGACCTTGGCCTCCTGGTTGTGGCCAACGCAATCGTCCTCGGCCTCTTGACGCTGCGCTGGGCCATCTTCCTCTGGTCGCAGGGCTGTCGAGTTTCCTTCCTGCACCTCGTCAACTATCGGTTGGCAGCCTTTGGGGTGAGTTACTTCACGCCCGGCCCACATTTTGGCGGGGAACCGCTCCAGGTCTATCTGCCCGTCAAGCGCAATGGCGTCGATTTTGACAAGGCCGTCACGGCCGTGGCGCTGGACAAGGCGCTGGAGCTGATCGTCAACTTTGCCTTTCTGGTCGCGGCCGCGCTTTTCGTGCTGCAGCGGGGCCTCCTCACCGGCGCATCGGGGCTGTCGGTTGTTGGCTATGCTATCGTCTTGCTGGCCATACCAGCCCTACTGTTGGGAAGCATCTGGGCGGGCAGGCACCCGCTTTCCGCACCGGTTGCATGGTGGCAGCGCCGGCGAAATTCGGCGCGTCTTCAGACGGCGGCCCGGCGTATTCGTCAAAGTGAAGATGCCGTAGGCAACCTCTGTCGCCGGCAACCCGGGGCAATTGCCCTGGCGCTGGTCGTGGCGCTGCTGGCGTGGCTGGCCATGATTGGCGAGTTTTGGCTGGCCACCGTCGTCTTGGACATCGGGTTGACGCCGGGCCAGGCGCTGGTTGCGCTGCTGGCCATGCGTCTGGCCATTTTGCTGCCCATGCCGGCCGGTTTGGGCGCGCTGGAAGCCAGCCTGGTCATGGCCATGGAACTGCTCGGCGTGAGCGGCGCGGCTGGTCTCAGCCTGGCCTTGCTCATTCGGGCCCGGGATGTGCTGCTCGGTCTCCTGGGTTTGGCCCTAGGAGGCTACAGCCTGTGGCGCAGGCCGCTGCCGGCAGAGGTTTTGCCCGAACCGCAAGGGAATTTCCATGAGGCAAGTTGACAATTCAGGTAGACGGATTTTGCTCTGGGGGGCGACGCTGCTCGCCCTCTGTCTCTTCGCTCTGTTGGCCGAACCCCTCGCTGCACAGTCGAACGGTACGATTCCGGGGCCGACTCAATTCCTGCCCATCGTCCTGAACAACGGCCCCGAGCGGCCCGAGCCCATCGTCTATGACGCGGTGGAGGTCGACAATTCGGGTTCTTGTCGCGCCGACGGCCGCCCGGCCGATGCCCACGGCGACCTGAATCTGGCCCTGCGCGGCTATGAGCCGGTCGACGCCGTGTTGGATCTGGTGGACTACAACGGCAGCACGGACGCGGACGCGCCCCAACTGCCCGGTCTCTTCGGCGATGGCCGGTTGCCGCCCTTTCTGGGCGCGTATCAGGTATACGACTGGGACTGGGGATGCGGTCCCGATGGCTGCCGCGGGGCGCTGCTGGACGAGTGGCCGGTGACGCTCTTGGAGCTGGGGGCGACGAGCGGTGAGATCATCGCCATTCCTGCCCGCGGGCCGCGCATTGACGGCGCCGGCCACAAAGCGTTGGTGCTGTACGCCGCGCCCACACGCCTTACGCTCGCCTATACGCGCCACGATTCGGCCGCGTGCGGCTACATCGTCCACTTGGAGGATCTGCGGGTCGAGCCGTCGTTGGTGAGCTTTTATGAGGAATTGAACCGGGCCGGTCGCATTCAACTCCCGGGCCTAGACAATGGCGAGCGTCTAGGGACCGTGGCCGCTGCTTCGATCAAGGTCGCCGTGCGCGACACCGGCCGCTTCATGGATCCCCGGGCGCGCAAGGATTGGTGGCAGAGGTATTAGAAGTCAGATTTTCTCAAAACTCTGACTCCTCGGTCCGCTATTCGCCCGCCACGCCGAGATCTTCGGCAACGTCCTGCATGGCGGTGAGGACGCGCTGGACGTGCTCGTCGAAGGGCTCGCCCAGTTCCTCGATGAATTCCATATTTTCCTGGCGATCGATGGCCGCGGTGAAGGCTTTGTCCTTCCACTTCTTCTTGACCGACTTGAGCTTCACGCTGCGCAGATCCCGATCCGGGCGCACGTACGCGCAAGCCAGGATCAGGCCCGTCAGCTCATCGCAGGCCAGCAGTGCCTTGTCCAGCCGCGATTCCCGGGGCACGCCCAGGAAGGTGGCGTGGGCCTCGACCGCATGGATCAGTTCCGGCGGATAGCCCGCTTCCCGGAAGAGGCGCAGTTCCGTGCGCGGGTGGCCGTTCTCCGTGTCGTCCATGTCGGGGTAGCGTTCGTAGTCCATGTCGTGCAGCAGGCCCGTGATGCCCCAGAGCGCTTCATCTTCGCCATAATGGCGGGCATAGGCGCGCATGGCGGCTTCGACGGCCAGCATGTGACGGCGCAGACTCTCCGACTCGACCCACTCGTACAGAAGGGCGAGGGCATCTTCGCGGCTGGGCAAGGCCATAAGCATCTGTCCTTTCCGGTGATTTGTACGGCTCGATCACGATGGGTATGACGCCGTCGACGCAGACTTCGACAAGCTCAGCCAGCGTTAGCGGTGTCTTTCCCATCGCACGTTTGCTGCTCCCAGTCTACCCAATCGTGCGCGACCGGGCAAAGGCGGGTCGTGTGCAGTGCCGCAAGCGCCCGAGACGCCCCTCATTTGCCGGCGCGTTTGACCAATCTTCCCGGCTCGAGTACGCTTGATTCATGGAAAAAACGCAGCGCTTGGCCGTCGATCGGGCCCGGGCAGCAATGACGGGCCGGGTCGTCGGACACCGACTGCTCTATCATGAGCAGGTCGACAGTACGATGACAGCAGCGCGCCGGGTGAATCTGCCCAGCGGCGCAGTCGTAGTCGCCGAGGAACAAACGGGTGGCAGGGGACGTCTTGGCCGCACGTGGGATGCACCTCCCGGCCTGGGACTGCTTTGCACCGTCGTCCTGCGGGATGCGCTCCTGCCGCCCGCTCCCGGGCATATTCCCATGGCGGGCGGGCTGGCCGTCATCGATGCGGTGAGTGAGGTCACGCCCGCATTGGCACCGCGTTTGGCCCTCAAGTGGCCCAACGATCTCGTGATCACGGGCGAGCCGCATCCGGGCAAGGCGGCCGGCCTGCTGGTCGAGTCCGTCTATCAGGGCGAGGACGTAACCGAAGTCTTGCTCGGCATGGGCATCAATGTGTTGCAAGCTGCCCACCAGCTACCGCCTTTGCCCGTGACGCTGACGCCGGCGACCAGTCTGGCGCTGGCTGCGGGCGTGAATGCTGATCGCACGGATCTGCTGATTGCCCTCTGTGGCGCCCTGGCTTGCCGTTTGACGGATGCCCGAGCCCGCCAGGATACGCTCTTTGCCGACTGGCGCGCGCGGCTGACAACGCTGGGGCAAACGGTGACCGTATCCCAACCCCATGAGGGCGTCATTGCCGTCGGCCGAGCCGTGGACGTGCAGCCCGACGGCAGTTTGATCGTGGCGCAGGCCGACGGACGCCGCATCATGGTTGTATCGGGAGACGTGACCTTGCGGCCCAATCCGCACTGATTTCCTGCATCAGTTCCGTCCGCTGTCCATTTTGTGCGGGTGAAACCGTCACAGCGAAGTTGTGAGAAGAGATGAGCATGTTGCGCACGTTGCGCCACGGCGGCAAAAAGAAGGCAATCCGCATTGCACTGGTCGGACTTCTGGCCCTAGTGCTGGCAGTTGACTGGCTGGCAGTCGGTCACCCGCCAGCGCCGGGGAGCACGCCCGGCGCGCTGCTGGCTCAATCTTCGCCCATTTCGCCCCTGCAGGCCGTCACCAGCCTGACCGCCGAGCAGGGCGTGGTGCGGCCCGGAAGCCTGTTGCTGACTCGCAGCCGGCTGGCTCTGCCCTGCGTGACCGCCATTCTATTGCTCATGCTGACCGCTACCGGGATCGCCTTCTGGCGCCAATCATCATGAAGAATCGCTTGACCGACGCGCGTACCCTTGCCGGCTTACTGTGGCTGCTTTTGCTGGCCGTCTTCGGCCTGCTCTGGACGGTCCAGTCGGTCGCGGCCCGGCCCCATGGTCAAGCCGACGATATC
Organism: uncultured Caldilineaceae bacterium; assembly: GCA_964478635.1. Taxonomy (GTDB): domain Bacteria; phylum Chloroflexota; class Anaerolineae; order Caldilineales; family Caldilineaceae; genus JAGRCP01. The sequence goes on along the minus strand of CAYZLP010000023.1, from coordinate 5,570 downwards.
CTGCCGCCTTCCGCAACGCCCTACGAACTCGGGTTTGCCGACCCGAACGATCTTCAGAATTGGAATCGCCTCGCCGGGAGTTGGGCGCTGCGCGCAGAGCAATATTACCAGGACGACGAAGGCATCCCCACCGCTGCCAGCTTCTACCGACGGGGCATCGCTGATATCTACAGTCTGGATGTGACTCTGGCCCACATTTCCGGCCGGTCTGGCGGCGTGATCATCAACGCGCGTTCCAATGACTCACTGATTCTAGCCGACGTGGTGCGTTATCGGCCCGAGGCCAACCAGGTCGAAATCGGCCATATCGAGGGCGACGGCAATTTCGCCCGCACCGCCGTCGAGTCCGTGGATGCGCCGGCCCCCGATCAGACGGATCGCCTCTTGCGGGTGGAGGTCGGCGCGGAAGAATTCAGCGTGCTGCTGGACGGCGAGCGCCTGGGAACCTACCCCCTGACCAACCGGCCCAATCCCGCCTATGTGGGCCTTTACACCAATCAGGCTCAGTTCCGCTTTGGGCCGGTGCGAGTCCGGGTCGGCACGGAAGAACAGACGGGCAGCGATCTCGATCCCCAGGCCGAGCCCCATCTCTTTCCCTTCGCCGAAGAAGCGGATTTTACCGGCTGGCTGGCCCAGCGCGGGCAGTGGAGCTTCGGCAATCCCGGCTATGTTCAGACAAATCTGGACAGTGAAGACAACTATACGGTCTATGATGGCCGCATCAACGGCAATTTTACGCTGGACGTCTCCCTGGCATGGATCGAGGGCCAGCTGGGCGGCGGGGTGATCTTCAACGGACAATCCAATGCGACGCTGGCCGGCGCGATGCTGGTGGCTTTCGATCCGGCCGCAGAGGTAAACGGCGGGGCCGTCATCTGGGGCTATTTTGATGAGAATGAGACGTTCCAACAGCGGGGCCGGGAAGAAGTAGAGCCACCGGTCAACGCCACGGACCCGCGCACCATCACCGTGGAGCTGGCCGATGACGAATACACGCTTGCCGTCGACGGCGTGGCTGTTGGCGACGAACTTACGCTTCCGGCAGGGGCGGAGCGGGTGGCGAGTCCCTATTTCGGTCTCTACGCCACCGCCTCGCAGGTGCGCTTCACGCAGGTGGCGGTAACGGTGACGGAGTCCACGGTGGCGACGCCGACATTCACCCCTATTCCCGACACGCCTACGGCGACGCCAACCGAGACCGCAACGCCTACGCCCCCCGCCGGCAGTCTTCTGCCCAGATCCGATCCCTACGTATTTAGGTTTGGTGAATTGAATGATGAAGAAAAAGGCAAATGGGTGGGTCCGCAACCGCGCGGGCGCTGGGAATTCGACAACACGGGGCTAATTCAAAGAGACCTGTTTCAAGTTGACGGGATGGCTTTTTATCAATTTCGGGTTTATGGAGACTACGAGCTGGAGGCAAGTTTGATCTATGCAGGAAACGAAGATATCTCTCAAGATGTCGGAGCCGGAGTGGTATTCAATGCCCCCAATTCAGAACTAGAGGACGCCTATATTGCCGCGTACCGTCGGGATGCAACGCAGACAAGCGGCACACAGGCTGATGGCAAGTCCAATTTTACATGGGGTTATTTCAATAGCGGCAATTTTAGGCGTTTAGGACAGGGAGAAGCCGCGGGGCCCAATAACGCCCAACCAAAATACTATTTGGGTCGAGATGTCCCGCGGACAATTAGGGTCAAGGTAGAGGGTGACCGTTTTTCCGTTTGGCTGGAAGACGTTGGTTTCAAATTGAATGAACCATTGGTTGTGTTGGATAGTGACAACAACGTCGTGGATGACACAGGAAGAGTCAATGAATCTTATTTTGGCCTGTATGCGACACGCGGCGTCATTCGTTTCGAGGAGCTTTCGATCAAGGTGTTGGATTATGCGCAACCCACACCCACGCCGACCCCGACATCCCCGCCGACACCCACGCGAGGTCCTACGCCAACTCCCGATCCCAATGCCTTGGGGCAACGTCCAGAGCCCTATCAGATCGGTTTCTCCGCCGCCAGTTCGAACCGAGATGATTCCATTTCTAACTGGAATCCAGTTCAGGGGCTGTGGGACTATAACCAGGGCTATGTTGTGGACAGTCGGGATGCAGAAGATTCCTTCAGTACTTACAATCGCGCCGTCGGGCGAGAGCCGGAAGGCGGTGATTACACGTACGAGGTGAATGTACAGTATTTGGATGGTGAGATGGGGGCCGGAATCTTCTTCAATGCGCCCATGCGCCAATCGTTAGATCGTGCGACCGTTGTGCGCTTTGTCCCCGATCCGGCCCAACCCCAGGTGGAATGGGGTCATATTCAAGGCGGCGCTTTCACTGCCGTCGGCAATCAGATCGTACCAAGCCCTAACGAAATTAAGGAAAAAGTATATAACATCCGGATTAGTGTAACGAGCGATCACTATTCTGTTTGGATTGACGGTGAACAGATTGTGCGGAATGAATTTCTGGCGCCCGAGAGTCGGCACCTGCAACCCTACGTGGGAGTATATGCATCTCAGGGCTCGGCTCGCTTCACGGAAGCAATCGTGAACGTTTCCGCCGAAAATATGCCTACCTCGACGCCCACCCCGACGCTTCGTCCGTCGAATCCGACCAATACGCCTATCCCGACCACGCGACCTTCAAGCACGCCGACGCCGACCTACACCCATACGCCCGGTTCGGTCACGCCGACCATGACGCCGCCGCCCGGTTCGCCCACGGCCACGCGCACGCCGGTGGTCATCGCAGCCTCCGCCGCACAGCCGACGGCCACCCAGGCGCTGACGGTTTCCACGCCTCAGCCGGCCACGCCGTCGCTGCTCCAACTGACCGAGACGGCGGTGGCCGCCACGGTCACGTCGGTCGCGGGCGGCACGGCGACGGCCCAGTTCCAGTTCGATCAGCAGACGGCGACAGCCCTGGTTCAGCCGACCTCACCCATGGCCACGCCATCTCCCGCCGGCAGCGGGGCGGGCGCCGGTCAGCCGGGCGCGCTGCCGCCGTCTCCCCTCGAATCGGCAACCGCCACGCCCACGTCTGACGAGGTCGCCATGCTCGTCGTAACCAACACGCCGCCGCCGACCCCCCGCCCGATTGAACCGCCCACGCCCGTGCCGCCCGTGGGCCAGGGTTCGCTGCTGGGTCAGGTGTTGGGATCAGCAGTGCGGGCGGCCTTTTGGCTCTGGTTCCTCATCGGCTCCATCGTCTTCTTCGCCATTGCCGGCCTCATCTTTGGCCTGAGCATGGCCCGCCAGCCCGAAGAGCCCTATGCGCTGCTGGATGCCGATGACCTGGCCGATCTGGATCAGCTGCTGCCGCCGGAGCGCGGAGGCGGCCCGGCCGCGCCCGGGGGCGCGACCACTGTGGCGGATGACGACAATTGGCCGGCGTCGCTGCCCTGATGTGGGGGGCTGTGATGTGTGTTGCATTCCGGGAATGGGCCGGCGCCAGTTGGGTAAGCGAAGACGTTCTGGCCCATTCCCGGAATGAAGCGGCCTATGTGCGGCATGAAGATGAAGCGCGCGCGATCAATAGAACACCATGAGTATCACTGAAACGCCAACCCAGCATGCCCCGCCCAGGGCTGACGCCGCGCAAGCCGGCGCGGATGCGCAGGTCTTCATGCTCTCCGCCACGCTGCGCCGCGTGCTGCTGCTTTCGCTGACGCTGGCCGGTTTCGGCTGGCGCTGTCACGGTTTGGCGAATCAGAGCCTCTGGCGCGATGAGGTGGATGCCATCTATTTCGCCCTGCGCGATCTGCCCGAGACTCTGGCCATGGCCGTACAGCCGGGCCAAAACGGCGTGCTCTACTTCCTGCTGCTGCGTCCCTGGCTCCAGTCTGCGGGGAGCAGCGAATTCGCCCTGCGCTTTCCCTCCGTTCTCTTCGGTGTGCTGGCTGTGCCCCTGCTCTGGCAAGTTGCCCGCAAGCTGATTCCGGGCCGTAGTGGTGAACCGTTGACGCTTGCCCCGGAGCATAGCACACCCCGCTTCCCGCTGGATCGGGAACTGCCGCCCCTGGTGGCTGCGCTACTGCTGGCCGTCAATCCTTATCAGCTCTGGTATGGCCAGGAAGGCAAAATGTACACGCTGGTCACGGCGCTGGCGCTGCTGGCTACGTGGTACTGGCTGCGCGGCATTGGTCGGGGCGGCTGGCGGCCCTGGCTGGCCTACCTCATTACGGTGACCGTCGCCATCTACAGCCACCTGCTGATGATTCTGCTGCTGCCCCTGCATCTGCTCTGGTTCCTCATCGCCTGGCCCCAGAGCAGGCGCCACTGGCGCGGCTATGGCCTCGCCCTGGCCGGCTTGACGCTGCCCTACCTGCCCATGGTCATCTGGCAGTGGGACATGCTGACCCGACCGGAGCAGCAGACCGGCTTCCGCTTCACACCCCTGCCCGACATGTTGGAACGCATCCTCATGAGCCACGCGCGGGGTTTCACCGCGGCGGGGGAGGGACTATGGTTGGCGCCTCTCTACTTCCTGGGATTGGCCGGCATTTTTCTGGGCTGGCTCGAAATCGGTCGCCCCGCGCCCGACGAGCACCCCCGTCTGGCCGGCTGGCGGCGCTTTTTGCTTGTGACAACCTGGCTGCTTGCGCCCGTGGCCATGATCTACGCCATGAGCCTGCGGGAGCCGATCTTCACGGTCCGCTACATCATCTGGATCGCACCGGCGGCCATGATGGTGTTGGCGCTGGGCGTGCAGCTGGTCTGGCGAAATGCCGGTCTCTTGCGCCTGCCGCTGGCGGGGCTGCTTCTGGTCTACCTTGTCGGCTTCTGGTCCTACGCCGGGTGGCAGCAGAAAGCGACCACGATCAAATATGACCTGCGCAGCGCGGTCACGGCCATCGCCGCCCAGCGCGATCCAACTGACGAACTGTTGATCTTGCAGATTCCCCACATGGAATACGCCTATCGCTATTACAGCAGCGACCAGGGGCCGGCTCCCTTTGCCGGGAGTGATGCCCGGCTGGGCTGGTGGGGCCAGGGGCTGTGGACCAACACCGATCTGACCGACGAAGCGGCCCGGGAGGACGTCGAGCGTCAGATGCACTATATGACGGCCGGCGCGCGGGACGTTTGGGTACTCCGCAGTGAGGTAGAGATGTGGGATAGTCGCTATCTGATGGACGCGTGGCTGGACCAAAATGCGGAGCTGGTCGAGCGGGAGGCGTTCCACGGCGCCGAGATGCGCCATTACCGCTTTACCGAATAACGCAGACTCTCAAAGAGACTGCCGACCTGGACTGAGTGCTGTGTTAACCTGAATTATGCAATTGTCATTCTGAACGGGTCTACTGCGAGACTCGCGATTCGGCGACTGTCCAGTGAAGAATCTCGACGTTGCCTGAACATGGATTCTTCACTGGACAGTCGCGAAATCCGAAGATTTCGGGCAGACCCGTTCAGAATGACAAAATCAACTTAACACGGTACTGAGGGAGGACTCATGTCGCTTGATGCCAATCAACCCTACGCCGAACACAAAATCCTCTGGGAAGAGACCCCAACGCCGCGCCATGTGGGTCTTGTCCTGAGCGGCGGCGCGGCCCGGGGCGCGGCCC